>NZ_JBFUHV010000190.1:0-21089 GCF_056402215.1 Rhodococcus sp. P4_B6
GGCGGAAGGTGCCGCCACGCGCACCCACTTGTCAGCACGAACACGATCGCGGTGAAGATCGCACGATCGTCGACCGGCGCGCTCCCACCTCCCTGCGGGCGGGCGGCGAAGCGCGGAATCAACGGCTCGACGACCTCCCACAACGCATCCGGCACCAACCGCAGAGACAACTCATCTACCACGCGTCACATAATGCACCACAAGTCACTTCATCCACATGAGACACGCTCTAAAGATTTCTCGCCGACGACCTGCTGACAAAGCTGCTTGCTGCTCCACCCGCCAATGCGATTGCCAGCACTGCGATCAGAGTCACTGCTACGCCGTAACCGCCGACCAGCAACGGAAAATTCTTCACTACCAAAAATACCAGTGCCCCGAACGCCACGAGCGACACAGTCGGCGCAATGAACGTCGTCAGCCAGGATCCTCGTTCGTGTCCGCGGAAGAACACGATGACCGCCAACGAGGTCAAAGCCATCAACACGATAATTCCCAGAGTGGCTGCGCCGGAGAACCACGTGTACAGATCGAGCACTGGATCCAATCCCAGCATGACGGATCCTGCGATGGCGAGGAGGCAGTACGCGGTGACTGCCAGCGATGCCCGCGACGGTGCGTGATGACGGGGATGGGCCCGACCCAATGCCGAGGGAAGCAGACCCGCCGCCCCGAAGTTGAAGGTGAACCGGGCGAGCACGTTGTGGAAGGTCAGAAAGCAACCGAAGAGACTTACCAGAACAAGTATCTGAACGGCATCCTGTCCGAAGACGCCTAGGAACGTCCATGCCAGTTCGGTGACCAGGGTCTGAGGGTTCTCGATTGCTTTCGCGACGAGACTGTTGGGGCCGGTACCTACTGCGACGGCAAAAAGACTGAATGCATAGAACAATCCGATGGCGACGATGGACACGTATGTCGCTCGGGGAATTGTTCGATGTGGATTACGCGCCTCGCTCCGGAAAATAACAGTGGCCTCGAAGCCCACGAACCCGAAGAAGGCGAACATCAGGCCGAGCGATGGCGTGCCGTCGGTGAAGTGTAGTGGGTTCAGGGCCGATGCGGTGGTTCCCTCGGGCCCACCACGAAACACCACGACGAAATCGAGCACCAGCATGATCGCAAGTTCGAGGACCAACGAAACGCCGAGAACCTTGGTGCTCAATGCGATGTCGCGGTAAGCCAACACCCCAGTGATGAAGAGCGACACCGTGCTCCACGCCCACCACGGAATCACGGCACCGGTGAAGTACTCAATGGCACTTGCAGTGGAAGCGCCCAAATATCCGACGAGCGCGACGAACAGCAGCGCATACGACACCAGCGCCAGTGTGGCTGCCCCACGTCCGCAGACGTGGCCGAGGCCGGCACGAATGAAGTCGTAGAATGCGCCGGCGTCTGTGACTTCATGGGCCATTCGAGTGAAGCCGACGGCGAATACAGCCAAAGCCAGCGCTGCGACAACGAAGAACAGGGGTGACACGGGACTTTCGCTGGCACTGACGACAACTGGAAACACCGCTACTGCTGCCGCCAGCGGGGCAGCACCGGCAGCTACCAAAAATACGACGCCTCGGACGCCGATGCCTTTACCCATGGGGACCGTGGCGGTGCCGGTCTCAGTACTGACGACTGAACCAGAGGATGTCGAGGACGATTTTTGAGACATGCCTGCCTACCTGACGTGGGTTGTCGATCTCGCCGATCGGTCTAGTGCGAGATGATGAAAGTAGAGATTCTTGCTAGGTTTTGCATCGCCGTGAGCGGTCTTGCTGCGTTGATTCCGCGGAGCGTCCTGTCGGATGGTCGACGATTGATAACGGGTCGCGGACCAGCAGATCGGCCGCCGTGTCAGCCTGGAAATACGACCGATTAGGGTATCGATTGCCTCGGTTGTCGACGCACCGCTCGTTTGCAGCCTGCTGGTGATTGTGACCTCACGGCTTTGGACTTATGGCCGTCGACGTGATCGCCCCGCAGCGGAGTTCACCAAGGAGCGTCCCAGCGTCAGAAGCGTTCGCTGCATACTCGCTCCTTTCGGTCGAATCGGCGGACCTCAGAGACGCGCATCACATCCAACTGCGAGTGTGCCGCACGCGACTGAGGTGAGGGAAACAAAATTTTTGACTCTATTTACGCTGATCTGTTGTGAATCGGAGCCCTGGGGGCCAGGATGGTTGGCGTTGCAGTTTTAGATACCGAGAGCGAGTTCGATGGACGTTCATACGCGTCGTCTACGGCATTTCGTGGCAGTTGCAGAGACCCTTCACTTCACCCGTGCAGCAGAGAGTCTGTACGTTTCGCAGCAGGGTTTGAGTCGCAGCATCACTGAACTCGAACACGATGTAGGCGTACCGCTGCTTAAAAGGACAACGAGAGCAGTCGAACTGACCGACGCTGGCAAGGCCTTTCTCCGTTCAGCGCGTGAGGCGTTGGCAGTTCTGGACGCGGGCGTGGCAGACGCGCACCGAGCGCATTCCAAAATGTCCGGTGTTCTGCGCATCGGGTTCTTTGCCGCGTCAGCACTGGAGCTGACACCGTTGATTATTTCGGAGTTCAGAACTCGTCACCCGTCCGTCAGCCCTCGGATCGAAAGCTACGACCTCACAGATCCCTCCTGTGGTCTGCGGTCCGGAGAGACGGATGTGGCGTTCTTGCGGTTACCGATCGATCTGGCCGACCTGAACTCTGAAGTTTTGTTCACTGAACCGCTTGCAATTGGGATGACGAGCTCGCACCCTCTTGCAGCGCAGAAGGTGGTGCTGTTGTCTGATTTGCAGGATCAGGTAATTTCAGCACCGGCTACCGACGACGCACGTTGGCGCGCATTTTGGACACTGCGTGATCTCGGGGCCGACGATGACAATCTGCCCCGCATCAGCAGGGAAACCGCAACGATGGATGAAGAGCTGGACAACGTAGCGGCGGGTCTCACTTTGTCGGTGTCTGTGCCCAGCATGGACCGATTCGCACATCGGGCGTCGCTGGTGTACCGAACGCTGGGTCAAGTGGCGGGATCGACGCTATGTGTCGGATGGCGCGGACAACCAACTCCACTGGTCCAAGCATTCATAGCCGTCTCGCGAAAAGTCCGCGACGAGCACCGCGACCTCGTGGCCCGAATTGAAAGCGGTAGCGCCGACTGATGGGTACTTCTTACTTGCAGTGAACCCGACTCAGTGGCAACCACTCGAGCCGCAGTTCACGCCGGAAAGCTCACCGGCACAGCTATTCCCGAACTGCTGAATCCGCGTGATCACGGCTAGACTAACCACACGAGACGCACTCGTCCGCCGCGGCGCACCGACCCGCCGTCATCGACCTGCACAGCCCGTGAACCACCTCATGCGCAGTAGGCGGACCTCGAAGCTCATCTAGAAGACGGGAACACCGATTCGCCGGAACCGGTGAGCAAGAATTTTTCGTACATCGATGCCGAAAGRCCTCGACCATCTACTGGCCGAGTCGTTGATCCCCCCCCAGGTGGCGTCTCAGGTCGCGTCCGCTGCGACCGATAATTCGGTGCGATGCCAGCTGGACCGTCAAGACATCTTGACAAATAGCTCGCCGCTCCCCTTCGACGCACCTCAGACACGGCTCTCGGCGTCGAGTAGGTCGAGGGTGCGTTGCAAGAGCTGCTCGATCCGGTCCTCGACGTTGTTCGACCAGGTCGGGGACGTCGGTCAAGGCGGCGTGAGCGCGGCGACGCGCCTCGACCCCCGTGCGGTAGCACTCGGAGCCGAGGTCAATCGCCGGCGTCTCCTGTGCAGCGACGGTCGTGCTGTAATCCGCGGCGTCGTCGTCGCGCAGTCGCCTGATTCGACGGCGCGGGGGGTGCTGCGGCGCAAATGCCGGTGCGGTGCCCGGCGATGACCGCCCGAATCTCGGCACCAATCATCGCCGCGACGGGCAGCGGCAGATGGCGGCCACACCGGTCGATCGGCACCGCGACCGGCCCCGGTCTGCCCTACATCGATTAGCACCGCACACGCGCCACTCGAGAATTCCACCGCAACGACGCCGACAACGCACGGCTGCTGCCCGAGGGTGAATTAAGGTTGCGCCGCATCCCTACCTCCGAAAAGCGCGGAACACTCTCCGACATCACGAGCCATCAAGCATCACGAGGCATCAGACGGCGGTGCGCTGGCTTCGGCTCCGAAGCATGGTGGGCAGGACTATCACGACCGCCAGAAAAGCCTGGATCAGCGCGAGTGCGCTCGCGCCGTAGAACAGCAACTCGAGCGGGCCGTCCGGCATGGATGCGGTGTCCATGGTGTGGGCGGCTGAGCCGTGATGGTGGCCAGTGGCGGCTGTTGTTGTGGCGGTGCCGGTCTCGGTGTGGGTCATCGAGGACATCATCATCGCGTGCAGGACGAGCATGCCGGCCGCCAGTGCGCTGGTGGTGGCCCAGTCGCGGATGGTGGGCTTCGTCCACAGGTGTCCGGCGCAGGGCAGGCAGGCGCCGGCAAGGGCGAGCATCAGCAGGCTGGTGCCGGGAAAGTGGGCGAAGTGGGTGAGCAGTACCGGGATGTGTGCGGTGACACAAGCGAGGGCCAGGAGTGCTGCGACTTTCCCGGCGGCGGTCGCTCGCACGGGATTGTCCGGCAGGGTTGGCCGCCAACCGGCGACGGCGGTGGGGGTGGCCACGGGACGCTCCTCGGGAATTCGGGGGTGGTTCGGGGTGGTGGTGGCACCGCCCCTTGCGCTGGGGACGGAAAGGGGCGGTGCCGCCGGTTCTTTCGGCGTTGCGGTTAGGCGACGGGTAACGCCGAAAGTTTTGGGGCCGGTCCGGTCCACGCTGTCTCCGAGCGCGGACCGGACCGGGCGGTCATCGGTTGTCGAGTTCGGATTCGGCCTCTTCGAGGGCGGCGAATTCTTCTTCGGGTGCCTTCGCGACGAGGTGGTGTCGGCTGTAGAAGGCGAAGTACGCGATCATCACCGCGTACGCGGCGGCCGCGTACAACACCACCGAGGGGTCGACCATGAACCCGGCGGCCAGGGCGGCGACGGCCAGGACCAGGGCGATTCCGGAGGTGAGCATCCCACCGGGGGTGCGGTAGGGGCGGTGCAGGTGCGGCTCCCGGATCCGCAGGACGATGTGCGAGATCATCATCAAGATGTAGGAGACGGTGGCCCCGAACACCGAGATCAGGATGAGCAAGTCCCCGGAGCTGGTGAGGGACAGAATGAATCCGATCACCCCGGGCACGATCAGCGCCAGGAACGGGGTCTTACGTCCGTTGGTCAGCGACAGCACCTTGGGCAGGTAGCCGGCCCGCGAGAGCGCGAATGTCTGCCGCGAGTAGGCGTAGGTGATGGTGAAGAAGCTCGACACCAGACCCACCAGACCGATGACGTTGACGAACTGGCTCAGCCAGGTGGTGCCGCCGTTGGCGGCCTCCATGGCGTCGATCAACGGGTTGTCGGAGTCCTGCAGGGTCGATGCGCCCGATCCGCCGGGGCCGAGGGTCAGCAGCAGCGCGGCGAGGGTGAGCAGCACCAGCACACCACCGATCAGGCCCTTGGGGATGTCGCGCACCGGGTTGCGGGCTTCCTCGGAGGCGAGGGGGACGCCTTCGATCGCGAGGAAGAACCACATCGCGTAGGGCAGGGCGGCCCAGACTCCGACGATGCCGAACGGTAGGAAGCTGTTCGCGCCGACGGCGTCCGTGGGGGCGATGTCGATGAGGTTGCTGACGTCGAAGTGCGGGATCATGCCGATCGAGAAGGCCAGCAACCCGATCACGGCGACGATGGCGATGCCGAACATCAGTTTGAGCACCTGCGAGACGCCGTACAGGTGAAGTCCGATGAAGGCGATGTAGAACACCGCATACACCAAGGGCCCGCTGATCCCGAAGAGGCTGTCGACATAGGCGCTGATGAACGTGACCACTGCGGCCGGGGCGAGGACGAATTCGAGGAGCACGGCGGTACCGGTCAGGAAGCCGCCCCACGGTCCCATCGCGCGGCGGGCGAAGCCGTAGCCGCCGCCGGCGGTGGGGATGATCGAGGCCATTTCGGCCAGGGCCAGGCACATCGCGGTGTACATCAGGCCCATCAGCCCGACCGCGATGAGCATGCCGCCCCAGCCGGCGTGGCCGATGCCGAAGTTCCAGCCGGCGTAGTCACCGGCGACGACGTAGCCGACGCCGAGTCCGATCAGCAGGACCGGTCCTGCGGTGCCGCGGCGCAGCTGACGGCGGAGCATGTAGTCGTCGGCGACGTTGTCGTAGTCGACTCCGCCCGCGGCGTGGGCACCGGTGGTGCCCGCGTGGGTGTGGCGTGCGGGGGGCGCCACCGGATCGGTGCTCATGGCTAGTCCTCGCATCCGCAGTGCGACCCCTCGGCCTGCCGCTCGGGGCGGGGCAGGTTCAGGGTGGGGTTCTGGTCGAAGAATCCGTGGGGTTGGAGGATGAAGCCGACGTGCTGGCGGGGCATGACCGGCCAGTCTTCGAGGCGCACCACGTGGTGCATGCCGAAGGTGTACCAGACCACGATGTCCTCGTCGACGATGTTGCGGTTGCCCGCGATGTAGGCGGGAAGGCCGTCGCCGCCGCGGGACTGGTTCGGGTACTCCCCTGCCGGGAAGCGCTCGGTCTGGTCGTAGGCGGTGACCCAGAAGTTGTTGGTGGCGAACCCGGCTCGCTTGGCTACCCAGGAGTCGGGGGTGGCGGACAGGGTGATCGCGTCGGTGGGCTGGAGCCGGTAGGCGACCGGTTCGTCGACGATGTTGCGGCGGTCGTGGTTGACGATCTTCCAGAATCGGTGTTTGCCGGCGTCGGCGAGGCGGGCGGCGTCCTGTTCTCGTTCGAGGAGGCGGTCGACGGTGTAGAAGCAGCTCTGTGTCGGGTTGGTGCCGGGCACCTCGGTGTCGACCTCGTAGACCGCGTTTTTGGTGCCGTCGAGCTCGAAGTCCATACGCACGTTGAAGATGTGCTGGTGGATGGGGGCGTAGAGGCCGTCGTTGTTGAGGGTCTGCCCGTACAGCGACTTGGTGCCCGGCTGCTGACCGGCGGTGGAGAGGATGCCAGTGGCCTTGACCAGGAACTCGATGGTGCCGTCGAGGTAGAGGTGCCAGTAGAAGCCGTACTCGTAGTTGGCGACGGTGGCGATGAAGGAGATGATCAGCTTCCGTGAGCGCCGGACCTCGGCGGTGTCCTGCCGGTAGTCGTAGTGCTTCCACATGATCGAGTCGTCTTCCTCGTGCATGCAGACCGCGTTCTTGATCGTCATCGGGTTGCCGTGGCTGTCGCTGACGATGCCGTCGAAGTACTGGATCTCGCCGAGGCAGTCGCAGCCGAGTGCCAGGGAGTTCGCCAGGGCACCGATGTTGTATTCGCCGGCGTCGAAGGCATTCTTCTTGTGCTGCACCGGGGACGGGTCACCGTAGGGCACCACCATCTCCACCAGAGAGGCGCGGTTAATCACCGATCGATCGGTGCCGCCGTCCCGGAACTTCAGCTGATGCAACACCAGACCCTCACGAGGGGTGAAGCCGACCCGGAAGCTCCAGTCACCCCAGGTCACGTGCTGGCCGTCGACCCGGAAGGAGCGGCCCTGGGGTGAGGTGATCTCGAGGGGTTTGATGTCGGTGCGGGCCGGACCGACGTGCTGGGGCAGGTAGTTGCCGGTTTGCTGCGGAACAGGGATGAGGCCGTTGTCCTCGATCTCGACGACCTCACCGTTGTTGAGGTCGTAGATGATGATCAGGCCCTCGGCCGGGTGCGCGTAGGGGCTGCCGTCCGGATCGAGCCGGGTAAAGACGAGGGCGCGCATCAGGCGGCGACCCTGGTCGTCCTTGCCGAAGTAGCCGGCCGACCACGGCTCGATGCACACCAGGTCCAGGTTGGTCAGCCCGCGGCTGGCCAGGGCGTCGACGACGCGGGGATCGCGTTTGCAGTTGACCTCGCATTCCTCGAACTCGTCGAGCATGATCGGCGGCTGGGCGCCGGACGGCAGCTCCACCCACCGCTCGAGACTCTCGTTCTCGAGGTCGACGGTGGCCTCGTAGCCGTATCCGGTGGACCGGTCGATCAGCACGGCGCTGGCCTCGCGGCGAATCTGCGAGAGGTCGCCGCGCAGTGCCTTCTTCGACGGTTCCTTCAATTCCACCTGCACGAACCGGAAGCTGTCCGCCTGCGCCTGCGTGCTCTTCAGCACCGACACCGCCTTCGAGATTTCGTCGCGGCTGAGGGGGTCGAGGGGATGAGTTCCCGGTGCGGCGACCGTGCGATCGATTTCCTGAATGGACATGGGTGTCTCGCTCCTTGGGCATGGTTCTTTCCACGACGTCGACATCACGAAGAGGTGCCCTCGATGGTGGGCATTCCGGGTGGCGCGGCGGCCGGGCCGGTTCATGAATCGATCGGTGGAGATGTCTGCGTAGATCAACGGACTGTTCGCTTAGCGATGTGATCGGCCGCCGACGCCTTCGAGGTGTCCCCGAGGAGGAGCCTGCCGGGTGCGGTCAACCGTTCACAGCACGAACCGTAACGCCGCCGTGTGACCGGGAGCACACGCCGGAGAGAACAAAGGTGAGAACTTCGCGCCGGAAAATTCTCAACCTGGTTAACATGGATGAAACATTTTCGTCATGTACCGGAAATGGTCAGATTCGACGCTGGGCGTGACATCGATCACCACCCGGGGCCGCGTGCAGCCTGCTGGCCAGGCGACTTCGCTGCTTCTTTCAGAGATGAGCGTGCGGAACATGACGACTTCACCGCACAAGCGGGCACTGGTCGCAGCGCGGTCCCCCGTTCAGGGGTTACCGCGCCGCCAGCTGCCCTTCATACCGGTATTTGCCCAGTCCGTCGCAGCGATCGCACCGTCCGGTGCGGCGGCAGTGATCCCGGTGCTGGTGATCGGCACCGCCGGCGGGGGCGGCGCGCTCGCGGCGTTCGTGTGCGCGGCCGTGGTCATCCTGCTCGTCTCGGCATGTTTGCGCCCCATGGCACAGCGGATGGCCTCGGTCGGCGGAATCTACAGCTATACCGCCCGCGGCCTCGGCCCGACCGCCGCCGTTCCGACCGGCTGGTCCGCGATCGTCGGATATGCAACGGTCGGCATGGCCGGCCTGCTCGCCGTCGGCACCTACCTCTCGCACATCGCCGTCACCACCGGGTTGGCGCGGGGCACCCCCACCGGTGCGATCGTCGCCGTCACGGTGGTGGCCGCCGTGGTGGCCACCCTGGTGATGATCCGCGGCATCCGGATCTCGGCCCGGATCACCCTGCTAGTCGAGTGCGTCTCCATCGGCCTCGTCGGCGCCCTGCTGATCTTGCTGCTGGTCACCACGACTCGCACCGGCGCACCGGTCGCCGCCGCCATGAGCTGGGAGGGCAACGCACAGGGCATGGCGCTGTCCGTCATCGTCGCCGTCAGCGCCTTCGTCGGCTTCGAAAGTTCCACGACACTGAGCGGCGAGGCGCGCCACCCATTCCTGTCGGTGCCTCGCGTGATCCGGTGGACCCCGGTCGCCGCCGCTGCGTTGTATCTGATCGCCCTGCCGGTGCAGGCGATCGCCCTCGCCGAGGCCCCCGACTCGGTGCGCGAGAGTGCCACCCCGCTGGTCGCGCTGCTGGTCTCGGAGGGCTCGACCGGTTTGTCGGCGATCCTCGACCTGGGAATCGCCGCCTCGTTCTTCGCCTGCACCCTGGCGTCGGTCAATGCGCTCGTACGCGTGCTGTTCTGCATGGGCCGCGAGGGCGTCGCCCCGTCCGCCCTCGGCCGCACTCACCCGCGTTTTCAGACGCCCGCCCCTGCCATTGCCGCGGCGATGGTCGCGGTGACCGCTGTGCCGATCGCGGCTTTACTCGCCGGTGTCTCGCCCGATCAGGGTTTGCGCATCTTCCTCACCCTCAGCGCCTGCGGCTATATCGGCAGTTATCTCGCCGGGTGCTTGTCCGCGCCGATCCTGTTGCGGCGCATCGGAGAGTCGACCCCCGCGGTCTGGGTGCTCGGCACCGTGACCACCGTCATCCTGTTGTTCCTGGTCGTCAACGCCGTGGTCTTCGCCATTGCGGACGGGATTGTGCTCATCGCTGTCTATGCCGTCATCATGGCGGCGGCGGTGCTCTACACCCTTGCGCTTCGGCGTCTGGCCCCGCACCGGCTCGCCTCGGTCGGTATCTACGACGAGACCCAGCGCGCCGACCTGCTGCCCACGGCCGCGTTCAGATGAGCCCACGCAGCGACCCGTCCCGACACCACCCCAGCACCGTCTCGAACTCTCTCGACATCCTGGAGGTGGTCGCCACCCTCGGCCTCGGGGTCACCGCCAGGGAGATCGCCGGCGCCCTGCACCTTCCCCAGGCCACCGCCTACCGGCTCATCAACTCGCTCGTCGCCGAGGAGTATCTGGTGCGGACCTCGGATCTGCGCGGATTCGGGCTCGGCGCGCGCCTCAACGGGCTGGTCACCGCCGCCGTCTCCCCCACCGTTCCTACCGCCGCGCGCCGGCAACTCGACGACCTCCGCGACAGCGTGCGGTTCGCCGTCCACGTGATTGCCTTCCACAACACGACGCTGCGGGTCCTCGACGCCGACCCCGATCACCCCGTGCGCGCCGAACGTGAGCTGGTGCGTTACCTGCATGCTTCGGCCGCCGGTAAACTCTTACTCGCTGACCGCACCATCTGGCAGGAAGCGTTGCCCTCGACTCCGCTGCGGCAGCTGACCTCGGCCACCGTCATCGATCTCGCCGCTCTCGACACCGAACTGCGCACCATCCGCGATCAGCAGTTCGCCGTTCAGGTCGACCAGATCGAGCAGGACCTCGCCTGCCTGGCGGTGCCGCTGCGCGACCCGGACGGAGACACCGCCGGCGCCCTCTGCCTCGCCGGACCATCCGCCCGCATCGACGCGCTCCTCGGTCGCGCCGACTCGCTGCAACAGTGCGCGGGTGTGCTCGCGCCGTTGCTGTTCTAGGCAGCATATGAAGATATCCACCGTGCACCGATCCACCGCAGCGGCGCGACCGCCCGCGAGGTCCCCGGCCTCCAGCGGGCCCCGCCGCGGTCGGATCACTCGGTGGCCCGGATGCGTGGGAGAGCTGTGGGGGCGGAGTCCGGAGCGATCACCATCGCCGCACACGCACTCGGTGGCGGGCGAGCTTGGACCGACGGCCGCCGGCCGTTTGTGACCGGATGGGGTCTCGTCGACGTCATCGGTGGCACCGCATACGACACTCAAGCACAGAAAACTGTCACCTTCCTCGTTGACGCCAGCGACGGTCGAGGCGTCCACGCGAACCGAATCTCACACACACCCTCGACCGCCACACCCGAGAATGCGAATGGACCCGGCCCACAGCAGACCAGATCGTTGCACCGGTCGCCTCACCCACATCAACTGGACAGGCGCCCTCCCCAAGCCAACTCCACACAACAGCCGGCGCAACACGACGCCGCGCACAAGCGGCTCGCCACGCCGCGATCCGGCACCGCAACGCCACTCAAGCGTCCGCGGAGCAGGGGCGAGCCGCGCTCGCACAGACGCCAGACCCCGCGCCAAGCCCGACCGACCTGATATGTACGCCGGTTTGTCAAGGACGCAGGGCGAGGCGGCGTCCAGGACCGTCGTCGTGGGCGCCGCCTCTGTGGGTCCGATCGATCTGGGTGGTGGCGAGCGTGTCGGTTTCGACGCGTGGTCAACTCTGATATTCGCGGGTTGGGTACCGCAGGACGGTTGTTCGGCTGGAGTGGATCGCTCGTCTAATGTCGAGCGTGATCCCAACGTACAGTTGGAGATTGCTCATAGGTCGCTCGCGGATCACTCCCCAGGCGCTGCCGTCACCACCGCATGATTCGTCCGGAYGTTGTGGGGGTTCCCGTTCCGGCCCTTGCTCACCTGGTCGTCGGCGACGAGGGGGCAAGGTGGAGTCCCCGCAACGCAGCGAGGAGAACCGACCTTGCCGCCCGACGAGTCGACGACCACACTCGCAACCGGGGAATGCGGAACGGGGACCCTGCTTTCAGGGATCCAGCACGGCCAGCGACCAACACCAGCCGGCGAGTTCGCGGGCGATCGCGGTGTTCGCCAGTGCGGGACGTTTGTTACGGGCGTCGAACCCGGCCCAGCGGGCGTGCAGGCGCTGGTTTGCTTGCTGTCCGCGGGCCCGGGCCGCGGGCCCGGGCCGCGGGACTGGCCTGCTCCCAGCGGCGCCGCAGCTCCGCCCCGGGGCGATACCGGGGTCGGTGRTGCCAGGCGGCCTCGATCAGCARYCGSCGSGCGTGSCCGTTGCCGGTCTTGGTGATCGMSCCCTGCGAGCGSGASGYGCCCGAGGAGTGTTCGGTGGGCACCAGCCCGAGGTAGGCGCCGATCGAGCGTCCGGTCAGGCGCTGCCAGTCACCGATCTCCACGGCCAGCCCGAACGCGGTCAGCGTCGAGACCCCGCGCAGGCAGCCGAGCCGAGTCACCACCGGGGTGTAGTCGCTGTCGGTGGCCATCGCCGCGATCGCCACATCCAGCCGATCCCGCCGGTCCACCGCCGCGAGCATGGTGTCATAGGCGGTCTCGTACGCCAGCTGCAGACCGGGCGCATCGAAGTGCTGGGTGCGCAGCCAGGTGTCATGCACCTTCGTCCACGCGTGGCCGCCGTAGTAGACAATCCCTTGCCGCAGAAGTAGTTTCGACACCCRATGCCGGGCCGACATCAGATCCCCACGACAGTCCTCCCGGGCGCGCACCAGATCACGGGCGGCCTCCTGCTCGACGCTCGGCACCGCCACCGCCACCTCGACGATCTGCCCGAGGTGCAGCAGACGAGCCAGATGCCGCGCGTCGCGCGCGTCCGTTTTGACCCGATCTCCGGGCGGGCGCTGCAGCTTCGACGGTGCCGCGACCAGGCACTCGATGCCCGCCGCGGTCAGTGACCTGGCCAGCCCGAAGCCGGTCGGTCCGGCCTCGTAAGTCACCGCCACCGGCGTCGGTAGGGACCTGCTCCAGCCCACGATTTCACGGTGATCCGGTGTCAATCTTCGCTCGAACAGCTCACCGGTTCGCCCGTCGAGGCCGCAGGCGACCACCGATCGTGCGTGCACATCCAATCCAATGCTCGTACGCTGATTCATCGCTGGGGCCTCCCACATCTTGTGGCTCTACCGGCCAGGACTCGTTTCCTGTCGGCAACCCACGTTCACATGTGCGTGGGGCCTCAGCCCAGCCCCTCATATCGTCTAAGCGAGTCGATCGTTGGTGAACCGGAAGTGCCTTTACTGGATCCTGCGCAGCCGGCCACACCGGGGGCGCATACGGATCGTCAGCATCAGCGCCCAGGAGTGATGCACCGTGCATCACGCCCGCCGCCAGCGGCGGCACCAGCGTCAGCAGCACAGGGACACCCATGGTCTGCGCACCCGGCTCCGACGGACGCAATAGGTGGAAGGCATCGAACTAAGCGAACCACCCGCTTCGGCAAGCGCTGGCCGCTATGCGACGGATCGTCGTTCAGGCCGTCCGCTCGGTTCCGTCACCGTTCCGCAGCACTGTCCGCAAAGGCGGCCAATGATCACCGCCCAGGCGCCGCCTTTCCACAGATCGGGTAAACCCGCCCGTGGGTACACTCCCCCACTGAACCTGTTCGGGTTCGCCTCGCCCCCGCGCTCACTACGACCCATTGAGGGCGCGGGGGCTCCCCAAGCGGTTATCAGCCCGACTCGGCAATGCCGCGACGGGATACAAACTTCTCCGTCGCCCGGCCGGTCTCTCTGCTGCGCCGCTGGCGGTCACTACGCGATACTTATTCGATGCGAGTCAGCAGATTGACGGGCAGGCCCGGACGGCGACGCCACCACGCGCGGCGCGGTCCTCGATAAGCGGCTCGTCAGGACGGCGGGTGAGCTGAGGAGCCAACCTGGCGCCGCCGTTCGAAGTCACCTGAGCGTCACCCGTGCTCCCTTGCCGAGTTGTCCAATTCCCCTGGTAGGGGTTGGCCATGAATCTTCCGGCGACCACGAAAACCGGACCCGGCGGACAACAGCCCAAGCGGGCGGCGGCGCAGAGGTTCAGCAACCGGGGATGCAACGCACCACCATCGGCGCGAAGCGCCTCCGGGACCGGATTCAGATGTACCCGCTCGGTGCCCAGGACCTGACTCACTAACGAGAGCGTGCTCCGGAACGATTGCGGGTCACTGTTGTGAATGTACGATTTCTTCRGGCCTTTGAGGGATGCGCGGTGCRCAAGCTGCAAAGGCAGCTCAGGAGTAAACAATGGGCGAATCCACCTCGTGGGTTACACAACGCGACATGCCAGCTGGGCTACCGGCGGAGCTGAATGCGGCCGGTTTCGAGGATGTGCATGAGATCGGCCGCGGTGGTTTCGGCGTGGTGTTTCGGTGTCAGCAGCCCTCGCTCGACCGCACGGTGGCAGTCAAGGTCCTGACGTCAGGTCTCGATGACGAAAATACTGAGCGCTTCCTCCGGGAACAGCGTGCGATGGGTCGGCTCTCCGGACACCCGAACATCGTCACCATTTTCCAGGTCGGCGCCACTCCTAGCGGTTCGCCCTTCATCGTGATGCAGTACCAGCCGAAGGACTCGCTGCATGGGCGGATTCGCCGCGACGGGCCACTAGCGTGGATTGAAGCGCTCAGTCTGGGTGTAAAGCTGGCTGGAGCGTTGGAAACCGCACACCGGCTCGACGTCCTCCATCGAGACGTGAAGCCAGCAAACATCCTGTTCACTGACTACGGCGATCCTCAGCTAACCGACTTCGGTATCGCCCGCATGCCCGGGGCATTCGAGACCAGCGAGGGCACCGTCGCCGGATCGCCAGCCTTCATCCAACCCCCATCACCGAAGGCTGTTGACCCGCATCGTCATCACCGAAACTGCACCGCACCCTGATGCGCCATTTCGAGTTCATTCACCTCCTCGGGACCCGACTCCAGAACCTCTGTCTGATCGAAATGCGCGCAATCGCGGATCAAACGCCTGGTGAGCGGTGCACACCGAGAACGGGCATACAACATCGGCGTCCCGAGAGGTGAATCGTCGTGACCGACAAGTCGACCGTCCGCCAGGAGATCGCAGCCGACACGATGATCGGTGCCGCTATCTTGCTGGTCACCAGCGGTGTGCTGCATATCCTGCAGGGGATCGCCGCGATCGGCAACGACCAGTTCTTCGTCGTCATCACCGACTACACCTACGAATTCGACCTGACCGTGTGGGGGTGGGTCCACCTTGTGCTCGGAATTGTGATCGCGCTGGTCGGCGCCGCCCTGTTCCGCAGTGGCCTGTGGGCGCGAACGTTGGCAGTCACCCTCGCGGCAGCATCGATCGTCGTCAACTTCCTCTGGCTGCCCCACTACCCGGCGTGGTCGATCGCGATCATCGTTCTCACCGAACTCATCCCAAATGATTGCGAAGGGGGTTGCGGCTCAGGTCTCCTCAATATTCCAGGGCGCGACCGCCCAGATCACCACGGCATTGAGGGCGATTTTCGTCACCGCCCCCGCCGGATAGTACGGCAACCATAGGAAGTTGACGAGGATCGACACGGCGCAGATCACCACCGCCCCCACTCGGGCCCACGCCGCACCGGTGAACAGGGCGATACCGCTGGCGACGGCGATGACCCCGAGCACCAGATGAACCCCTCCCCACGCGATGGCGTCGAACTGGTAGGTGTACTCAATGCCGGTGACGATCACCTCGTCACCGGCGAGCGCGGAAATGCTCTGCACGACTTCGAGGATCCCGACGGCGATCAACAGAATCGTCCCGCCTAACGACGTTCCTTGTGTCAGAACGTGTTTGACCACCGATTCCTTCGACGCAACCGTTCCCCTTCCCAAGCACCATAAAATGCGCTCTGACCACTCATTGTTCTCCCTCAGGTCGGTGACGGCCGCATCGCGACTGCCCCACGCGGGTGACGACCAGCGGGCGTGGATGCAGTGCCCGGGCAGTGCCGCGCCGACCGGGCAGAAAGGTCGGAGCCGGGCTGTGAGAGTGTTCCGAATCCGTCGAGCCGCCAACCTGTCCGACGGTGATCGCGGGCAGCGTCCCCRTCGGCACGGTTGCGCCTCACGCTCGGTCGGTATCGGCAGGGCGCCGGGTCACGTCGCCTGCCGCCTGTGTCCCCTGCGCCTCGGCCTCGGCTTGGGCTTCGGCGATGGCGTAGGCCGCGCCGATGAGGGTCAGGCGGCTGAACGCCTGCGGGAAGTTGCCGACCGGTCGGTGTCGGCGGACGTCGTACTCCTCTGCCAGCATGCCCAGGTCGTTGGACAGGTCAGTGAGCCGCGCCTGGTCGGTGCGCCCGTTCAGTGCCAGTGCGCTGACCAGCCAGAACGAGCAGGCGAGGAATTGTCCTTCGTCGCCGGGCAAACCGTCGTCGGTTTGTGCGGTCGAGTAGCGCGATACGAACCCGTCGCGGCCGAGTTCCCGGGTGATCGCGTCGATCGTTCCGCTGACGCGGTCATCGGTGCCGGGCAGGAACCCGACGAGGGGATGGTGAGCACGCTCGCGTCGAGTTCGTCGGACCCGTAGTACTGGGTGAAGGTGTTGCGCCGGGTGTCGAAGCCGTGTTCGCAGACCTCCCGGTGGATCTCGTCGCGAGCCTGCGCCCACCCATCGAGGGGGGGCATCGAGTCCGAACCGCTCGGCCAGGCGGACGGCGCGGCCGCCGGGCCGCTGAATCGGTGGCCTGATCACCTCGGCGATCAGCTGGCGGGCGGCGTTCGTGTTCCAGGCCCTGGTCATCGCGGCCATCGTGGTGCTGGCCCGCAACATCACCGATCCACTGCCCGCCGACCGGACCCGCCCGTTCGACACCGGCGGGGCGATCCTCTCGGCCGTCGGGCTCGTCCTGGTCGTGACCGGAATCCTCGCCGCGACAACAACGCCTGGGTGATGATCACCCTGCTCGTCGCCGGTGCCCTCGTGCTGGTGTGGTTTTTCGCCTCGGTGCGGGCCGAGGAACGCGCCGGCACCGAACCGCTGCTGTCCACCGCACTGTTTCACAACCGCACCTCCAACCTGGGCCTGATCACCCAGAACACCCAGTGGCTGCTGCTCACCGGGATCTCGTTCGTGGTCGCGGCCTACCTGCAGGCGGTGCGCGGTTACGACGCGATCGAGACCGGCGTGATCTTCACCGCGGAAACGGCCGGTCTGCTGGCGGCCTCCCTCGCCGCCGAACGACTCGCGAAACGGCGCGCGCAACGCACCGTGATCCTCGCCGGATTCCTCGTCGTGCTCGGCGGCGTCGCCGCCCTGCTTGCGCTGGTGAGTGGCACCCCAAACGTCTGGGCGTTCGCGCCGGGACTGCTGCTGATCGGACTGGGTCTCGGTGTCATGCTGACCCCGTCGGTCAACGTCGTCCAGTTTGCGTTCGCCGAGCAGTTGCAGGGCGAAATCTCCGGCCTCTCCCGCAGCGTGTCGAATCTCGGCTCGTCCCTCGGCGCCGCGGTCGCCGGCACCGTCCTCGTCGCCGGCATCACCACCACCCCCGAACGCTCGTACGCGCTGGCCATGATCGTCCTCGCGGCCGTCGGCTGCGTCGGGCTCGCCGCCGCGGTGTTCCTTCCCCGCACCCCGCCGTCACCGTCGGCATCACCGCACGACGACCGGGCCTCCCGTCCACCACCGGTGGCATAACGGTCCGGGTGAGTTCTGCGAAGCAGCGTGGGACGACAGACCGGTCGATGCCGGTACTTTCGACGATCTTCGGTCGTGAATGCGGTGGGGTCAGGGGTGAGATGCGCGCGCCCAGAAGGCACGCCGAAGATGTGGAGTGGGGCACCGGAAACCCTTGTCCCCTAGCTGATCCACCACCGAGGAACGGTGCGTGGTGCGATGATGAGGGTATGCGCCGCCATCGTTGGCCGGCTTTCGCGCCACCGGCAGATCGGGGCCTTCGTGTGCACCCCCCGACGCCGATCGTTGACGAGAAGGACCTGGACCTGGAACTGTCCGCGGTCACCGCGTTCACGTCGGGGCTGCTGCTGCAACTGGCGATGCGGGTCACCGGGATCCGCGCCGACTTCGCCCGCTACGAAACCCGTCCCCTGACCGACCCGAACGACTGGTCGGCGCGGTGGTCCGATCTGAGCGTGCAGGTCCGCGCCGACGATCTCGACGGGCCCGCCGATGCCCTCCACCGAAGCGAACCGCCCACCGGGGAATCCGGGCCCTACCGGGCGACGCCGTCGTACTGGATCGGCGCCTACCCCCGGACCGGGACGCTGACCGTCACCACCAGCTGGACCGAGATCGGACTCCACCGGACCTCGATCATCGTCGCGCTCGGCCCCAGCCCCTTTTCTACCGCGTCCGAATCCGGTGCGGGACGGTAACAGCCACCGACGCACCCCCTCCGCGCTCACTCGGTGCCAATATCAGACTTGCATCGAAGATGCCGTATCCACCACGCCGGACACAGTGAAAGTGATATCGAAAAGTGTCCCCGCCCGAGCGCCCGGGCAGGACAATTCTTCTCATGGACGACAACGAAAAACACGCCCTCGATGTCGTCCGCGCCCGGCTGGTCCAGCGCTACCCCGATCTCGAACCCGAGATAGTCGAGGACCTGATCGCGGCCGCGCTTGATCGGTTCGACGGCTGCCGCGTCCGGGACTTCGTTCCCCTGCTGATCGAGCGGGCCACCACCCGCACACTCGACGCCACGTACAGCCGGGCACCGGCGCTCCCGGAACCGATCCGCACCTCGGAACTTCCCGCCACCGCACACGCCGAACCGGCGGCACGGGCAGTGATCAGCAGCGGGAGAGGGCGCGGTGTGCGGGGTGTCTTCGCCCGTCGCTCAACCCGCCTGTCGTAACCTGTTCCATGAGGTGACGAGGCCCAGGAGCGGGAACCGGTGTCGGCGGCCGTTCTTCACCGCACCCGGGCGGGTGTGATCCTATCCGTCGACAAGACCGAAGGCTCTGAAACCGTAGGAGCGGGAATGCGAATCCCTGCCCGCCATCTGGGGTCGGACGCCGAGAAGCTCACACCAGAGCTCACC
The DNA here is from genome assembly GCF_056402215.1 of Rhodococcus sp. P4_B6. Taxonomy (NCBI): domain Bacteria; kingdom Bacillati; phylum Actinomycetota; class Actinomycetes; order Mycobacteriales; family Nocardiaceae; genus Rhodococcus; species Rhodococcus sp. P4_B6. Next base: position 18,982 of record NZ_JBFUHV010000190.1, read on the forward strand.
GCCACCATCACGCAGCAGCGGTGATCTGTCGCCGGAATACAAGACCGACCAACCGACCCAGCTGGTCCGATTCCCAGTCATCCGGCGAAGATGGTCACCCAGCCCCTCCAGCCGGAATCCGGGTTCTCCCGCGAACGGAGCACGCCGCGGCGGACAATCGTCGTACCGATAAATCGAAGCTTCGGGGAGGACCGGCCATGTCCGATCGCAGCGTGGGGGAGGACCCGTGAGGTCCGAGTATCCGTCGACCAAACAGAGTTTCGCGGCCGGCACGTCCGTGTTCGCGGCCATCATCATGGTCACCGTCGGCTTTATCCAGTTCTGCCAGGGCATCGCCGCGGTCGCCGACGACGAAGTGTTCGTCCGCGGGATCGACTACGTCTACACGTTCGACCTCACCACCTGGGGCTGGATCCACCTCGTCCTCGGCGCCCTCGTCGCGATCGTGGGCCTGGCCCTGTTCACCGGCGCCGGGTGGGCGAGGGTGTCGGCCATAATCGTCGCCGCGATCTCGATCCTGGCGAACTTCCTGTGGCTGCCCTACTACCCGGCGTGGTCACTGCTGATCATCGCCCTCGACGTCGTCGTCATCTGGGCTGTCTCGACGTGGAACCCGGACCAGGATCTGCGAGACGGGAGCTTCCGCAGGACGGGCACTCCCACAAGGTAGTTCCGGTCGGCATCACGGTCGGACCGGACCCGTCATCGACGAGCGATCTCGCCTGCGGATCGCCCAGCAGGTCGGAAGTCAGTTGTGGATACCCCAGGATGATGCCGATGCGGATCAAGTTTCACGAACAGCTCGACGACCTGACCAACCGGCTGGCGCTGATGTGCCACCTGGCTGGTGAGGCCATCGAGTCGGCCACCGACGCCCTAGTCCGGGCCGATCTTCCGCTGGCTGAGCGGGTCTTCGACCTCACCGAGCAGATCGAGCGGTTACACGGTCCGTGTGAGGAGCAGGCGATGGCGTTGCTGGCGTTGCAGGCTCCCGTCGCCCGGGATCTGCGCCAGGTCGTCACCGGGGTGCATCTGGTGTCGGATCTGAGCCGGATGGGCGGGCTGGCGCAGCATGTGGCCGAGAGTGTGCGCCGCCGGCACCCGAACCACGTCACCTCCGGGGAGACGGAAGAAATCCTGAACCGGATGGGGCGAGCGGCGACCGCGCTGGCGGGCCTGGCCGAACAGGTCCTGCGCACCCGTGATCCCGAGCTGGCCGGCGAGCTCGGCAGAYGCGACGACGAGCTCGACGACCTGCACCGGCGACTGCTGACCCTGCTCGAGGACCCGGCCTGGCCCGGCAGCATCCCGGCCGCGGTCGATGTCACCTTGTTGGGGCGTTTCTACGAACGTTTCGGTGACCACACCGTCGTGGTCGGGCGCCGGGTCATCTTCCTCGTCACCGGCGAACCCCTGAGCCCGTAGGAACCAGTAGGCGGGCACACCCGGGACGCTCGCGGGTGACGGCCGGCGGCAGGGAAAGACACCCGAGAGATTCGACCGGCACGGTCACTAGCCCATGTCAGGTGTCGATACGCCCATTGCGGTGCGGGGCGGTGCGGGGCGGCGTGCGCGTACGCGCGGTTCGCGTTCGCCGGTGTGGACCGCGACGGGCCTACTGCAGGATTTCGGCGCGCCGCCTCGAGAAGTTATGTCGAAAAACCTCTACAAAAGGCATTTTCGACACATGCTAATCGGCTACGCGCGTGTCTCGGCCGAGTCCACGCCACTGGTTCGTGGCTGCCATTCGATCGAGCACCGAGGTGCCGTAACCGCGGACCTTCTCGGCCGTGAGGTGGCAGTGCGCGGGTGGAAAGTGCGCAGCGAGAACTCGACATTGCGGAACACCGTGCGGCGTGCCAGCCCCATCAGTACCGCCATGCCGGTCACGGCCATCCACATCGGTAACGGGTAGAGAGCGAGACGCTCCCCCAGGCCGAAATGCAGCGCCTGACCCAGCATGAGGCCGGCGCCGACCAGGCCCACGAGTGCGCACAGTGCGGACCACAGGGCGACCAGCCGCTTCTCGTGCCACATATGCCAGGCGATGAGCACGAGCACCACGTGGCGCGCCACGAAGCCCGGCAACACGGCCGACCAGTGGATGA
>NZ_JBFUHV010000191.1:0-15298 GCF_056402215.1 Rhodococcus sp. P4_B6
CCGCCGCGGAGAGTGCCCACACGAGCCAGCGCTTCGGGCGCGCAGGCTTTGCCGCGGCTGTGTATCGGCCCGGGGGAAGCGTTCTCGTCATCTCTCAACTCTCGTACCGCTCCGGTTCCACGTAACTCACAGCACTCGAGCGGGGGCACGGCTGCAAGCGGAACTCTCGGGTGGAACTATAGAGGACGTGCGTCGGTGCGCCGTCAGCGATGGCGGAGGCGAGAGCGCGCGACACGGACAAGCCGGCAACGGCTACTGGCGAAGTTGAGGTGAACGAATACGTGAGCGGATTCCGGCTCATGGCCGTCCATGCGCATCCCGACGACGAGTCGAGCAAGGGTGCCGCGACAACGGCCCGTTACGCCGCAGAGGGCAACGAAGTGAAGGTCGTGACGTTGACCGGTGGTGAACGTGGCGACATCCTCAACCCCGCGATGGACGTGCCCGGGGTGCGTGACCGCATCCACGAGGTGCGCATCGAGGAAATGGCCGAGGCCGCGCGGATCCTGGGAGTCCAGCACCAGTGGCTGGGATTCGTGGACTCCGGCCTGCCGGAGGGAGACCCGAAGCCGCCACTGCCGGAGGGCTGCTTCGCGCTCGTTCCGCTCGAGGAATCGACCGAGGCGCTGGTGCGCGTCATCCGCGAGTTCCGTCCGCACGTCATGACCACGTACGACGAGAACGGCGGGTACCCGCACCCCGATCACATTCGCTGCCACGAGGTGTCGATGGCCGCCTACGAGGCCGCCGCCGATCCGGAGCAGTTCCCCGACGCCGGGGAGCCGTGGAAGGTGCAGAAGGTCTACTACTCGCACGGCTTCATCCGGAAGCGCCTCCTGCAGTTCCAGGAGGAGTACGACCGCCGCGGCGAAGAATTCCCGATGGCCGAGTGGCTCAAGAAGTGGAAGACCGAGCAGGGTGACCTGATGGCGCGCGTCACCACCCAGATCACGTGTGGCGACTATTTCCCGCAGCGTGACGACGCGTTGCGCGCCCACGCGACGCAGATCGACCCGAACGGCTCGTTCTTCGCGGTTCCGCTCGAGATCCAGCAGAAGATCTGGCCGACCGAGGAATTCGAGCTCGCCAAGACGCGGGTCACCACCTCCATCCCGGAGAGCGATCTGTTCGCGGGCATCCACGAGGACGGACAGCAGTGAATGCGTTGACGGTGAACATCGTGGCCGGCGCTGCGGACATCCTGGCGCAGACGCCGAGCACCCCGTCCGGTCCCGAATTCGGCAAGGCGTCGCCCATCGGCCTCGTCGTCATTCTTGCGCTGCTCGCGGGCGTGGTGCTGCTGGTGCGTTCGATGAACAAGAAGCTCAAGAACCTGCCCGAGACGTTCGAGCCGGAGCACCCCGAACCGGACCAGGAAGTGGACGAGGGCACCGACCGCGGCGCGATCCACGGCGGCGGCGCGGGCAAGACCGAACCGCCGAAGCCCACGGACACCCCGCCGAACCTGCAGAAGTAGTCGAACAGGAGCTGGACATGGACCCACGCGAACACAACACGCTCGCTGGGTCCACCAGCCCCTATCTGCGACAGCACGCCGACAACCCCGTGCACTGGCAGCAATGGGGTCCCGAGGCGACGGAGTGGGCGCGGGAACGGGACGTCCCGATCCTGCTGTCGATCGGATACTCGGCGTGCCACTGGTGCCATGTGATGGCCCACGAGTCCTTCGAGGACGAGGCGGTGGCGTCGCTGATGAACGAGCATTTCGTGTGCGTCAAGGTCGACCGCGAGGAGCGTCCCGACCTCGATGCCGTGTACATGAACGCCACGGTCGCGATGACCGGCCAGGGCGGATGGCCGATGACGTGTTTCCTCACCCCGGACGGGGCCCCGTTCTACTGCGGCACCTACTACCCGGCCGAGCCGCGTGGCGGGATGCCGTCGTTCACCCAGGTGCTGGGGGCCATCGCCGACACGTGGCGGGACCGCCGCGGCGACGTCGACGACGCGGCCGCCTCGGTGGTCGCGGAACTGCGGCGCGGGGCCGGCGGCATCCCCGAGGGTGATGTCCGGGTGACCGCCGACCTGCTGGACGCGGCCGCCGGGACCGTGCTGCGGGACGAGGACGCCGAACGCGGCGGGTTCGGGGGAGCCCCCAAGTTCCCGCCGTCCGCGCTGATGGAAGGCCTGCTGCGCACGTACGAGCGGTCCGGTGACGCGGACGTGCTCGGCGTCGTGACTCGGACGGCGTCGGCGATGGCGCGGGGCGGCATCTACGACCAGCTCGGCGGCGGCTTCGCCCGCTATTCGGTCGACGCCGCCTGGGTGGTGCCGCACTTCGAGAAGATGCTCTACGACAACGCCCAGCTGCTGCGCGCCTACGCGCACCTGGGCAGGCGGACGGGTTCGGACCTGGCCGTCCGCGTCACCGAGGAGACGGTCGGGTTCCTGCTGCGCGATCTGCGCACCGGGAACGGATCGTTCGCGTCCGCCCTCGACGCCGACACCGAGGGCGTCGAGGGACTCACGTACGTATGGACCCCGGAGCAGCTCGTCGAGGTGCTCGGACCGGACGACGGGGAGTGGGCGGCCCGGGTGTTCGCGGTGACCGCGGACGGGACGTTCGAGGCGGGCGCGTCGGTGCTGCAGCTCCCGCGCGACCCGGACGACTGGGACCGTTGGCGCCGGATCCGGGACACCCTGCTCGCCCGTCGTGCGATGCGGCCGCAGCCGGGCCGCGACGACAAGGTGGTCACCGCCTGGAACGGCCTCGCGATCACCGCACTGGCCGAGGCGGGCGCTGGACTCGGTAGATCGGAATGGGTGGACGCCGCCGCCGAGTGCGCGCGTGTGGTGCTGGACTTGCACGTCGTGGACGGTCGGCTGCGGCGGGCGTCCCTGGGAACGTCGGTGGGCGAGCCGGCCGGGGTGCTCGAGGACTACGCATGCCTGGCGACGGGGCTGCTCGCCTTGTATCAGGCGACCGGCGGCACCGAATGGCTGGCGCACGCGCAGTCGTTGCTCGATCGCGCTCTGATCCATTTCGCCGACGACGAGCGGCCGGGCAGCTGGTTCGACACCGCGGACGACGCCGAAACCCTCGTGACCCGTCCCCGCGACCCGGTCGACGGAGCGACGCCGTCCGGGGCGTCGTGCCTGGCCGAGGCGCTGCTCACCGCGGCCGCGGTGGCCGACGCGGACGCCTCGGGCCGGTACGCGACCGCGGCCGCCGCATCGCTCGACCGCGTCGCGCTGCTCCTGGAGCGCGCACCGCGATCGGCCGGGCACTGGCTCGCGGTGGCCGAGGCCTCGGTGCGCGGCCCGATCCAGGTGGCGGTGGCCACCGACGGCGATTCCGCGCTGCTGCGGGAGGCGCGCAGGCTCGCACCCGGCGGTGCCGTCGTGGTCGGCGGCGAACCGGATTCGTCCCCGCTGCTCGCCGACAGGCCGCTGGTCGGCGGCACGTCGGCGGCGTACGTGTGCCGCGGGTTCGTGTGCGACCGCCCGGTGTCGACGGCCGAGGACCTCGCCGCCGCGTTGAGCCGGTAGTCCGGCCTACCGGAACACCACCAGCCACACGGCGATGTAGTGGCACAGCGCCGCGATGACGGTGGCGGCGTGGAAGAACTCGTGATGCCCGAACGTGGTGGGCCACGGGTTGGGCCACTTGGTGGCGTAGAGGATCGCCCCGACCGAGTACAGGATGCCGCCGATCAGCAGCAGCAGCATCGGGAGGACGCCGACCTCGTGCGTCAGTTCGGGTGCCACCGGGACGATGGCCCAGCCGAGCAGCAGGTACAGCGGCACCCCGACCCAACGCGGTGCCGTCGGCCACAGCATCTTCAGCGCGACCCCCGCGAGTGCCCCCGCCCACACGACGATCAGCAGCGTCCGGCCCGTGTCGGGCGGCAGACCCAGCACCGCGAACGGGGTGTAGCTGCCTGCGATGAACAGGAAGATCATCGAATGGTCCGCGCGCTTCATCCACGTGCGGGCCGCGACCGTGTTCCAGTGGATGCGGTGGTAGGTGGCGCTGACCCCGAACACGCCGCACACCGTGAGGCTGTAGACCGCGGTGGCGAGCGCTGCTTCCGCGGACACCTGCGTGCCCGACAGCGTGACGAGGACGAGGCCGGCGATCACGGAGACGCCGAACGCCCACAGGTGGATCCACCCTCGCAGTCGGGGCTTGACGGGCAATTCGTCGAGGCCGAAAGCGGTCACCGAACACCTCTTCTCGCTGTGCGTGGCGCTAACCTACGCAACCGTAGGTTAGCTTGTGGTGAGAGCGTACCCGTCGGTAGCAGGATGTCGTGCGCTGTGTGACGGCCGTCGCGGATCGCCTACGGCTGCGGCGTAGTCTTGCGTGTCATGGTGATCTCCAGGTGAGTGCGCGAGGACTGCTGTACAGCATCTACGAGCGTCGGCTACTGAAGCGGCTCGACGGTCTACAGCACCCCCGGCACATAGCCGTGATGTGCGACGGCAACCGGCGGTGGGCCCGGGAGAACGGCTTCGAGGACGTCAGCCACGGCCACCGCATGGGCGCCCTGAAGATCTCCGAGATGCTCGGCTGGTGCGACGCCGCGGGCATCGAGATGGCCACCATCTACCTGCTGTCCACCGAGAACCTGCGCCGCGACCCCGAGGAACTCGACACCCTGCTCGAGATCATCACCGACGTCGTCGAAGAGATCTCCGGACCGGACAAGAACTGGAGCGTCAAGATCGTCGGCGCCCTCGACCTCCTGCCCGCCGAACAGTCCCGCCGCCTGCGGGACGCGGCCGCCGGAACCGAGGGTCGCACCGGCACCCACGTCAACGTCGCGATCGGCTACGGCGGGCGCCAGGAGATCGCCGACGCCGTGCAGTCGCTGCTCAGCGAGAAACTCCTCGCCGGACTGTCGGGCGACGAACTCGTGAAATCGATCACCATCGACGGCATCGACGGCCACCTCTACACCTCCGGCCAGCCCGACCCCGACCTCGTGATCCGCACGTCGGGGGAGCAGCGGCTGTCGGGGTTCCTGCTGTGGCAGAGCGCGTACTCCGAGATCTGGTTCACGGAGGCGTACTGGCCGGAGTTCCGCCGCGTCGACTTCCTCCGGGCGCTGCGTGACTACGCCGCCCGGCACCGCCGCTTCGGCGTCTGACGTGAGCGGCGAAGCGTGCCGGAACACACTTCGCCACTCACCTACAGCTTGCGCAGGCGCAGCCGGTTGATCGAATGATTGGCATCCTTGCGGAGCACGAGCGTCGCGCGCGGACGCGTCGGCAGGATGTTCTCCACCAGATTCGGCCGGTTGATGTTGTGCCAGATCTCCTGCGCGGCAGACGTCGCGTCCCGGTCGGACAGTCCGGCGTAGTGGTGGAAATGCGCGTCGGGGTCGGAGAACGACGTCTTCCGCAGCGCGAGAAATCGCTGGATGTACCAGTTCTCGATGTCCTCGATCCGGGCGTCGACGTAGATCGAGAAGTCGAACAGGTCCGACACCATCAGCCGCGGACCGGTCTGCAGCACGTTGAGACCCTCGATGATGAGGATGTCCGGCTGCCGGATCAGGTGGTACTGGCCGGGGATGATGTCGTACGAGATGTGCGAATAGACCGGTGCGGCCACTTCTTCGGCCCCCGACTTCACCTCGGTGACGAACCGCAGCAGCTTGCGGCGGTCGTAACTCTCGGGAAAGCCCTTGCGGTGCATGATCCCGCGGCGGTTCAATTCGGCCGTCTGGTACAGGAAGCCGTCCGTCGTCACCAGGTCGACACGGGGATGGTGCTCCCAGCGCGCGAGGAGCGCCTGCAGGACACGCGCCGTGGTGGACTTGCCGACCGCCACGCTGCCCGCGACGCCGATCACGAACGGCACCTGCTGGTCGGGATGCTTTTCGCCGAGGAACGTCGCGGTCGCGGCGAACAGTCGCTGCCGGGCCGCCACCTGTAGGTGGATGAGACGCGACAGCGGCAGGTAGACCTCCGCGACCTCCTCGAGGTCGATCTGCTCGCCGAGGCCCCGCAGTCCGTACAGCTCTTCCTCGGTGAGGACGAGCGGCGTCGACTTACGCAGTGTGCGCCACTGCTTCCGGTCGAATTCGACGTACGGACTGGACTCGCTCGTCCGCGCCATCAGTTCCGCTCACACTCGGGTACACGGGGGAGTGAGCGGTCCATGCCCAGAATCTCTGCCGTCGTCGTCGCGCTGGCGAGTAGCGGTTGCATAGTCGGATTGTGCTTGGTGCCACAGGCTGCGCTGTCGGCGGGTCAGGCAGACGCGTCTGCGACTAAGGTCGGACGGCATGGAATCCGATTCGTTCGTTCGCGAATACTTGCTGCTCGGGCTGGGTTTCGACCGGCTGGAGGAAGGATTCGTCGACGCGTACACCGGCGATCCCGCGCTGCGCAGGCAGGTAGAGAACGCGCCGAAGCCCGATCCGAGGGACCTCGCCCGGACGGCGGCGAACCTCCGCGCGGAGTTGCCCTCGGCGGGACTGTCCGAGGAGCGGACCCGGTTCCTCGACGTCCACCTGCGCGCGCTCGAATGCTCGGGGCGCAAATTCGCGGGTGACGACGTCGGCTTCGTCGACGAGGTCGACGCGTACTTCGACGTCCGCATCGAACGCGGCGACGAGGAGCAGTACCGGGAGGCACACCGGAAGATGGACGCCGTGCTGCCCGGACCGGGACCGCTGGCCGAACGCATCCGGGTGCACCGGGCGAAGGACGCGATTCCCGCCGACCGGTTGCAGGAATGCGTCGACGCCTTCTCGAGCGCCCTTCGCGACCTCGTGCGGCAGCACTACGCGCTGCCCGACTCGGAGGTGGTGGAGTACGAGGTCGTGGGCGACAAGCCGTGGTCCGGGTTCAACTACTACCTCGGCGACTACCGCTCGAAGGTCGCGATCAACTCCGACCTCGAACAGCACATGGCGAACCTGCCGCGGCTGATCGCGCACGAGTCGTACCCCGGCCACCACACCGAGCACTGCCGGAAGGAAGCCGGGCTCGTCGGCGCCGGACAACTCGAGCAGACGTTGTTCGTCGTCAACACCCCGCAGTGCCTGATGGCCGAGGGCCTCGCCGACCTCGCGCTCGAATCGATCGTCGGGTCCGACTGGGGGCTGTGGGCGCAGGAAATCTACGCCGACCTCGGTCTGCGATTCGACGGTGAGCAGGCGCAACGCCTGTCCGGTGCGTCCGGACAGCTGCTCGGGGTGCGGCAGGACGCGGCGATGATGCTGCACGACGAAGGCCGCAGCCACGACGACGTCGCGGCGTTCCTGCAGCGGTGGAGCCTGTCGACCCCCGAGCGGGCCCGGCAGTCGCTGCGCTTCCTGTCCTCGCCGCTGTGGCGGGCATACACCAGCACGTACGTGGAGGGATACCGCCTGCTCGGGGGCTGGCTGGCCGAGGTGCCGGTCGGCGCGGAACGGTCGGAACGGTTCCGCCGACTGCTCGACGAGCCGCTCGTTCCCAGCGTCCTGCGTGCCGGTGAGGGGTACCTCACCGCGGGCGGTTAGGAAGTCCTCACGGATAGTTCGTAGACTGGGAGCATTCGTTTCCGCATCCAGCTTGGAGATTCCTCGATGACCGCTGTGCCCGGTACCGACGTCAACACGGCCCCCCTCGCCGAACTCGACCCCGAAGTCGCCCAGGCCATGGCAGGTGAGCTGGCCCGTCAGCGCGACACGCTGGAGATGATCGCCTCAGAGAACTTCGTTCCCCGTGCCGTCCTCCAGGCGCAGGGCAGCGTCCTCACCAACAAGTACGCCGAAGGGTACCCGGGACGCCGCTACTACGGCGGCTGCGAGCACGTCGACGTCGTCGAGGACCTCGCCCGCACCCGGGCGAAGGAGCTGTTCGGCGCCGACTTCGCGAACGTCCAGCCGCACTCCGGCGCGCAGGCCAACGCGGCGGTCCTGATGGCCCTGATGAACCCGGGCGAGAAGCTCCTCGGCCTCGACCTGGCGCACGGCGGCCACCTCACGCACGGCATGAAGCTGAACTTCTCCGGCAAGCTCTACGACGTCGAGTCGTACGGGGTCAGCAAGGAAGACCACCGCATCGACATGGACGAGGTCCGCAAGATCGCCGTCGCCGCGCAGCCGAAGGTCATCGTCGCCGGCTGGTCCGCGTACCCGCGGCACGAGGACTTCGCCGCGTTCCGGTCGATCGCCGACGAGGTCGGCGCGTACCTGTGGGTCGACATGGCGCACWTCGCGGGCCTGGTCGCGGCCGGGCTGCACCCGTCGCCCGTGCCCTACGCCGACGTCGTGTCCAGCACCGTCCACAAGACGCTCGGCGGGCCCCGCTCCGGTCTGATCCTGGCCAAGCAGGAGTGGGCGAAGAAGCTCAACTCCGCCGTGTTCCCCGGTCAGCAGGGTGGGCCGCTGATGCACGCCATCGCCGCCAAGGCCGTCTCCCTGAAGATCGCAGGCACCGACGAGTTCAAGGACCGTCAGCAGCGCACCCTCACCGGTGCGAAGATCCTCGCCGAGCGCCTGACCGGCTCGGATGTCGTGGACAAGGGCGTCAGCGTCCTCACCGGCGGTACCGACGTGCACCTCGTGCTCGTCGACCTGCGCAACTCGCAGCTCGACGGCCAGCAGGGTGAGGACCTCCTCCACGAGGTCGGCATCACCGTCAACCGCAACGCCGTGCCGTTCGACCCGCGCCCGCCGATGGTCACGTCCGGTCTCCGGATCGGCACCGCCGCGCTCGCGTCCCGCGGATTCGGCGACGAGCAGTTCACCGAGGTCGCCGACATCATCGGCACCGCGCTCGCCGGTGCGTCCGACGTCGAGACGCTGAAGGCCCGCGTGTCGAAGCTCGCCGCCGACTTCCCGCTGTACGAGGGTCTCGAGGACTGGCGCCTGATCTAGGCGGCTCCGCCGCCCGTGCGCCTTTTTGGTAGCTGGAGCAACCAGAAAGGCGCACGGGCGCGAAGCGCCTTCTCCGTGTAACCAGTTGTTCACCGACACGCCCGCCGCTCGGTCAGCCGATCGGCGTGTTTGGCAGTACCGTCGGGGGTAACAGGCAGCGGGGAAGTTGCTTGTACGGGAGGTCCTGATCGTGGCTGACACACTCAGTGCGAGGGGGCCGGCGCCCGGCCCTCGTGTGGTGACACACCAGGGACGGACCGGTCCAGCGAACCGAGTTTGCGCGGGTGCCGCGCAGACCTAGGAGCCAACGTGACTGCTTCACGCTCCGTCTCAGCCCGCGCCGGACAGTCGTCCGTCGCCCCCAGGAAATCTTCGGATTCTGCAGTGCGTACGTTCGTACTCGACACCTCCGTACTGCTGTCCGACCCCTGGGCCGTCACCAGGTTCGCCGAGCACCGCGTGGTGCTTCCCCTCGTCGTGATCAGCGAGCTCGAAGGGAAGCGGCATCACCACGAGTTGGGATGGTTCGCAAGAGAATCGCTGCGCATGCTCGACGACCTCCGTCTCGAGTACGGTCGACTCGACCAGCCCGTGCCGATCGGCACGGACGGCGGCACCCTGCAGGTCGAGCTGAATCACACCGACCCGTCGGTTCTGCCGGTCGGATTCCGCACGGACAGCAACGATTCGAGGATCCTGGCCTGCGCATTGAACCTCGAGGCCGAGGGCGGTGACGTCGTCCTGGTCAGCAAGGACATCCCGCTGCGGGTGAAGGCCGGTGCGGTGGGCCTCCCGGCCGACGAGTACCACGCCCACGACGTCGTTCCGTCGGGTTGGACGGGGATGACCGAGTTGGATGTGGCGTCGTCATCGATCGACGAGCTGTTCTCCGAAGGCGTCGTCGATCTGGAGGAGGCCCGGGAGCTTCCGTGCCACACGGGTATTCGGCTGCTGGGTGGTTCGTCGAGTGCACTGGGCCGCGTGAACGCCGACAAGCGGGTGCAGCTGGTGCGGGGGGAGCGGGAGGCGTTCGGCCTGCACGGACGTTCGGCCGAGCAGCGGATCGCCCTCGACATCCTGCTGGACGACAGTGTGGGCATCGTGTCGCTCGGCGGCAAGGCGGGCACCGGAAAGTCGGCGCTGGCGTTGACGGCGGGACTAGAGGCGGTGCTCGAGCGTCGCACTCAGCGGAAAGTCGTTGTCTTCCGGCCGCTCTACGCGGTGGGCGGCCAGGAACTCGGCTATCTGCCGGGCAGTGAGAGCGAGAAGATGGGTCCCTGGGCCCAGGCGGTCTTCGACACTCTCGACGGCCTGGCCAGCACCGAGGTGATGGACGAGGTGATCAGCCGCGGCATGCTGGAAGTGCTGCCGCTCACGCACATTCGCGGACGGTCGCTGCACGATTCGTTCGTGATCGTGGACGAGGCGCAGTCGCTCGAACGCAACGTGCTGCTCACGGTGCTGTCCCGGCTGGGTACCGGGTCCCGGGTGATCCTCACCCACGACGTCGCCCAGCGCGACAACCTGAGGGTCGGACGTCACGACGGTGTGGCCGCGGTGATCGAGAAGCTCAAGGGGCATCCGCTGTTCGCGCACATCACGTTGACCCGCAGTGAGCGTTCGCCGATCGCGGCGCTCGTGACGGAGATGCTGGAGGAGTTCGGGCCGACGCCGTAGGCGACTGCCCTGCAGCGTGATCCGCCCGATGTCGCCACGGTCCGAAACGAACCGAGGTGACATCGGGCGGATATGTCAGAACGCGCGCACGATGCCTTTGAGGGTGCCCCAGAGGACATCCCGGTTGCTGAAGTAGTCGCGCCAGACGGCGATCTTGCCATCCCTCATCTCGAACGTGCCGCACACCCAGAATTCGCTGCGCAGCCGCTTGTAGATGAGGACGTCGGTGCGTTCGGTCAGCACGGCCGTTCCGTCGCCGGCGATGTGGTGCAGGCGCACGTCGAATCCGAAACCGGGACGGCTCATTCCGCGGAAGATCCGCATGACGGCGCCGATGCCGCGGATCTTCGGCAGCGACACGTTGTGCCAGATGATGTCGTCGTGGAGATACTGCTGCGCGGTGTCCGGATCGCCGGCGACGAGGGCGTCCAGGAATGCCCGGACCACTTGGATATCCGCCGTCTCCGTGCGATCGGTTCCCGTCGGTGCATGCGAGTTCGTGTTCATGATCTTCTCCCCGTCGGTTGTGTCGGCTCAGCGGACGAACATCCCCGTGCCTTCGGTGTCGTAGTACTCGAGTGTGACGTCGTTGCCGGCGAACGTGGCCTTCGAGATGGTTCCGGGCGGGGCGTTCTCCCCGCTGAGCGTGAAGGTGAAGGTGTCGCCTTCCCAGTGGGTCAGGGGGTACGTCTGCCCGGCGGGCCCGAGCCCGAGCGTCAGCGCGCCGTTGCTCTCGGTGACGACCGCGGGCCCCCAGTACGGGTTGTTGTACGTGCCCGCGTAGGTCGGCAGCGGCTGCGGTGGCGCCGGATTCGCGGGGGCCGTCTGGCCGACGAGACTGCCCTCGGGCTCGGACATCGGCGAGATGGCCTGCCGATACAACGATCTCCAGTCCTCGCGGATCTCCCCGAACTGGACGAGGTCGGCGAACTCGGCGGTGAGGGTCTCGGGAATTCCGATGGGCGACCCGTTGGTCAGCGCGACGATCGCGACGTCGGCGGACGGTATCGCGACGAAGTTCGTCGCCACCCCGAGCTGGAACCCGCCGGAGTGGCTCAGGGAGACCCGGCCGGCCGGGGTGGTCGAGACGTTGAACCCGTAACCGTACGATCCCGGACGGCTGTCCATCGAACGCGGTGGGCTGGACACGATCTGAGGACTGACCGCCGGTTGCAGCGCCTCGGGGGAGACGATCTCCTTGCCCTCGAACGTTCCGTCGGCCAGCAGCATTGCCAGCCATTTGCCCATGTCGTTGACGGACGAGCTCACCCCGCCTGCGGGGGACTGCGCGTCGGGGTTGCGTACCGCATCGGCGACGTACTTGCCGTCGACGAGTTGGTGCGCGACGGCGCGGTCGCTGCGGGCCTCGTAGTCGGCGAACCGCGAACTCGTGGACGACATTCCCAGCGGCCCGTAGATCGCCTGTTCGGAGAGCGTCGCCCAATCCGTCCCCGATGCCGCCGCGACGGCCTCGGCCGCCGCAGTGAGACCGAAGTTGGTGTACTCGTAAGTGATCCGAAACGGGTTCAGCGGGTCGAGCCGGAGTTTGTCGAGCACCTGCTGCTGGTCGTACCCCAGGTCCTCGAGGTGGTCGCCGGCATGATCGGGCAAGCCCGACCGGTGTGAGTACAGATCGCCCACCGTGACGTGCTCGGTGACCCACGGGTCGGCGAGGGCGAAACCGGGCAGCTTGGACACCACGGGAGTGTCCCAGCCGATGACGCCGGCATCGACCTGATGGGCCACCACCGTCGACCCCACCGACTTCGACATCGACGCCAGTTGGAACACGGTGTCCGCGTCCACCTTCTGATCGGTACCCGCCTCGCGCACCCCGAATCCCTTCGCGTAGACGGTCTGCCCGCCGTGGACGACGGCGACCGCCATGCCCGGCAGTCCGGAGCTCTCCATCAACTCGTTCGCCAGGTCGTCGAGGCGGCCCACGGCATCGTCGATCTGGCCGTCGGGAATGTCGACGCCCGCGACGGCGGCCGGGTTGGGCGGGCCGGAGGACTCCGAGGTTGGATTGGCGCCGGACGCGTCGGCGGATCCTGCGTCGTCCGCGTCGGAGCCGCATCCGGTCACGAGTGACCCGCCGAGAGCGACAGCCGAGAGAAGTATCGTCAGGTTCCGAAGTCTGCGCATTGGTGATCCTCCGCTCGGGCCCGGGGAAGCCGTCAGCTGTCAGYCTAACGATCGCAGGACCATGACCTGGATGTTTTCGTCACAACGCCGGCGTTGTTCACGTCGAATCCACCGGTGGTCGACCCGGCTCCGGGCCGCGGACGCTACGGTGTGCGGATGCCGATTKAAAAAAACGACTCGCAGCTGCTCAGTGAGCTGGCCCCGGTGGTGGACGAAAACCTCACACGTCACATCGCCGAGGCGGACGGCTGGCAGCCGCACGATCTGGTTCCGTGGGACCAGGGCAAGAACTTCGCGTTCATGGGTGGAACGGATTGGTCGGCAGATCAGTCGACCCTGAGCGACGTCGAGGCACTCGCGCTGACGGTGGGCGTGCTGGTGGCCGACAACGTGCCCGCATACCACCGTGAGATCGCCAAGCACCTGGCCCTGGTGGGCCCGTGGTGGCGCTGGGTCGGCCGCTGGACCGCGGAGGAGAACCGGCACTCCATCGTGCTCCGGAACTACCTGATGGTGACGCGCGCCGTCGATCCCGTCGCCCTCGAGCGCGCCCGGATGGACGAGATGGTCCGCGGTTACGCGATGCCGCCGATGCATCTGATCGAGATGCTCGCGAACTCTGCATTCGAGGAGAAGGCCGCGGCCGTGCGTCATCACAACACGGCCGCGCTCGGTGAGGACCCGCTGGTAGCCGTGATTGCCGAGCGGCTGGCCTCGGACGACGAACTGCAGTCGCTGTTCTACCGGAACGTCGTCGAGGCGGCGTTCGAGCTGGTGCCCGACCAGACGATGCGCGCCATCGCCTCGCGGATCGTCGCGTTCGACGTGCCGAGCGTGGCATTGCCCGGCGGAACCGACAGCACCGCGGTGCTCGCGGAGGCCGGCATCTACGACCCCGCCCAGCAGGGGGAGAAGGTGTTCGCCCCGCTGCTCCGCTCGTGGAACATCGCCGGACGCACCGACCTCGGCACCGAGGGCGAGAAGGCCCGCGACGAGCTGTCCGCGCTGCTGTAGGACTTCGACGCGAGAGGGCCCGCACTCGGTTCGAGTGCGGGCCCTCTCGCGTCGGCCGGGGTCAGTCCTTCACCTTTGCCATCGCCAGCACGTCGAGACGCTTGTCGAGTTCTTCCTCGGTCAGCTTGTCGCCGATCAGACCGCGGTCGACGACGGTCTCGCGGATGGTCTTCTTCTCCTTCAGCGCCTGTTTGGCGACGGCCGCGGCCTCCTCGTACCCGATCGCGGAATTCAGCGGCGTCACGATGGACGGCGACGACTCCGCGAGGGTCTTGAGGTGCTCGGTGTTCGCGACGAGCCCCACGACGCACCGGTCGGCGAACAGTCGCGACACGTTGGACAGCAACGTCAGCGATTCGAGCAGGTTCCGCGCCATCATCGGGATGTACACGTTGAGTTCGAAGGCGCCCGCCGCACCGCCCCAGGCGACCGCGGCGTCGTTGCCGACCACCTGTGCGGCAACCTGGGTGGCGGCCTCCGGGAGAACCGGGTTGACCTTGCCGGGCATGATCGAACTGCCGGGCTGCAGGTCGGGGAGACGGATCTCGCCGAGACCGGTGAGCGGACCCGACCCCATCCAGCGGATGTCGTTGGCGATCTTGGTCAGGGACACCGCGATCGTGCGCAGCGCGCCGGAAGCCTCCACCAGTCCGTCACGCGCGGCCTGCGCCTCGAAGCTGTTCTTCGCCGGGGTGAGGGCGTCGACGCCCGTCGCCTTGACCAGTTCGGCGACGACCTTCGGTCCGAATCCGTCGGGGGCGTTGAGTCCCGTCCCGACCGCGGTGCCGCCGATGGGCAGCTCACCGAGCCGCGGAAGGCAGGCCACCACCCGCTCCATCCCGGCCTCCATCTGACGGGCGTACCCGCCGAACTCCTGACCGAGGGTCACCGGGACGGCGTCCATGAGGTGGGTGCGGCCCGACTTCACGACGGTCTTCCACTCGGTGGACTTGTCAAGCAGGGCGAGGCGCAGGTGGTCGAGGGCGGGCAGCAGGTCCTTCACCGCCGACTCGGTTGCCGCGACGTGCGTCGCGGTGGGGAAGGTGTCGTTGGACGACTGCGACATGTTGACGTCGTCGTTGGGGTGGACGACCACACCGTTCGCCGCGGCGATCGACGCGATCACCTCGTTGGCGTTCATGTTGGAACTGGTGCCCGAACCGGTCTGGAAGACGTCGATGGGGAACTGGTCGTCGTGCTTGCCCTCGGCGATCTCGCCTGCCGCGGCGATGATGGCATCCGCCTTCTCGGCGTCGAGGAGCCCGAGATCCTTGTTGACCTGCGCACAGGCTGCCTTCAGCAGACCCATCGCGCGTATCTGGGTGCGCTCGAGACCTCGACCGCTGATCGGGAAGTTCTCGACGGCGCGCTGAGTTTGCGCGCGCCACAGCGCATCCACGGGCACCCGCACCTCGCCCATGGTGTCGTGTTCGATCCGGTACTGCTGGCCGAGCAGCAGGACACCACTCGGAGCATCGTGGTGGGATCCCCCGCGTACACCGCCCCGGAGCTGCTTCACGGACAGCCGCCGACGATTGCCTCGGACATTTACAGTGTCGGCGCCACCTTGTTCACGACCTTGGCCGGTCGTCCGGCCTTCGGCCGCCGCCGCGGCGAGGAGC
>NZ_JBFUHV010000192.1:0-15887 GCF_056402215.1 Rhodococcus sp. P4_B6
CTCAAAGAACACGCGCACACCATCACTGCCGAAGTAWCAACTTCAGCCTCTCCGGGGCAACCGTTCCATCTTATCCTACCAGCCTCACCGGCGCAAGCCGTGACGCTGATCAAGATCAAACCGGGATTGAAGCACCACCATACACGGCGGTGAACTTCCGATTTACCAGGCGCCTTCGTCCAACCTCGTGTCCCCCGCCTTCCGGCCGGGGTCGGTGTCCGTGTCGCTCTGACCTGGAATAAGTTACGCGAAGGGAAACTGCTTGCCAAATCGCCAGGTCACGGTGTTCGTCGTTGCAGGATTCCGCTGGTCAGAGCCGGTGCGCCCCTTCGGATCCGGGGCCTCGCCGCTCGTACCGGTTGCTGTGACGCCGGACTCACCGTGAAGAACCGGGTTCCGCGTCCACTCGTTCGATGCGGCCACCGAGTTCCTGCAGGATCTCGACGAAGCGGGGATAGCCGCGGTCGATGTGGAAGACGTCGTGCACTTCGGTCACCCCGTCGGCGACGAGACCCGCCAGCACGAGGCCGGCTCCCGCCCGGATGTCCGACGACCACACCGGCGCACTCGACAACTGCGCGATTCCCCGGATCACTGCGTGATGACCGTCCGTCCGCGCATCGGCGCCCAACCGGATCATCTCTTCGACGAACCGGAACCGCGCCTCGAAGACGTTCTCCGTGATCATCGATGTTCCCTCYGCGACCGCCGCGAGGCCGATCGCCATCGGCTGCAGGTCGGTGGGGAAACCCGGATAGGGCAGCGTCGCGAAGTTGACGGCTGTCGGCCGCGCTTCCTGGACCACCCGGAATCCGTCCGCCTCGGCCGTAACCTCGGCGCCGGCCACCCGCAGCTTGTCGAGCACCAGGCCGAGGTGCTTCGGGTTGACCCCGCGCACGCGCACGTCACCGCGCGTCATCGACGCCGCGATCCCCCACGTCGCCGCGACGATCCGGTCGCCGATGACGCGGTGCGTGGTCGGCTCGAGCTTGGGGACGCCCTGGATGGTCAGCGTGGATGTGCCGGCACCCTGGATCTTCGCGCCCATCTGGATCAGCATGTTGCACAGGTCGACGATCTCGGGTTCGCGGGCCGCGTTGTCGATCACCGTCTCGCCCTTGGCGAGGACGGCGGCCATCAGGATGTTCTCGGTCGCCCCCACCGACGGGAACGCGAGCCGGATGTTCGCACCGTGCAGGTCCTCGGCCTGCGCGACCACGCAGCCGTGCTCGATCGTGCTGTGCGCACCGAGCAACCGCAGCCCCGACTGATGCATGTCGAGGGGCCTCGAACCGATGGCGTCGCCACCGGGCAGCGCGACCACGGCGCGACGGCACCGCGCGACGAGCGGTCCGAGCACACACACCGAGGCGCGGAACTGTCGTACCGCCGCGAAATCGGCGTGGTGTTTGGGTTCGGCGGGTGTCGTGATCCGGACGACGGAATCATCGAGGTCCACCTCGCAGCCGAGGCCGCGCAGGACGTCGGCCATCAAAGGAACATCCAGGATGTCCGGACAATTGGTGACGGTTGTGGTGCCCTCAGCCAACAGCGCTGCCGCCATCAGCTTGAGAACGCTGTTCTTCGCGCCCCCGACAGACACTTCACCTACGAGGCGGTTACCGCCGGTGACAAGGAAGCGTTCGCTCACAGAACACAGCCTAGAGCCAGGGATGCCGGCACCGGAGGCCGGTACCGTAACGCTATGGCCGTACACCTCACCAAGATCTATACCCGGACCGGCGACGACGGGACCACCGGACTCAGCGATTTCTCCCGTGTGTCGAAGAACGATCCGCGGCTGATCGCGTACGCCGACTGCGACGAGGCGAACGCCTCGATCGGGGTTGCGGTCGCGCTGGGCGACCCGCCGGAGGAGATCCGGTCGATCCTGCGGCAGATCCAGAACGACCTGTTCGATGCCGGCGCCGACCTCTCCACCCCGGTGGAGGCGGAACCGAAATACCCGCCGCTGCGCATCACCGGCGAATACATCGATCGTCTCGAAGGCTGGTGCGACGAACTGAACGAACGCCTGGAGCCGCTGAACTCCTTCATTCTCCCGGGCGGGACGGCGCTGGGCGCTCTGCTGCACGTGGCGCGGACCGTGACCCGTCGCGCCGAGCGGTCCGCGTGGGCGGCCGTCGACACCAGCCCGGAGACCACCAACGCTCTTCCGGCGAAATACCTCAACCGGCTGTCGGATCTGCTGTTCATCGTCAGCAGGCTCGCGAACCCCGAGGGCGACGTGCTCTGGAAGCCGGGCGCCGGGAAGTCCTGATCAGAGTCGGCGACCGCGAACCGATCGGCCGGACGGTCGCGATTCGACCCAGGACAGGAACGCGGTCAACGCTCCCCCGTCCAGTGCGATCTCGTACGAGCTCCCGCGGTCCTTGACCGACAGGATGATGATCTCCTCGGACATGATGTCGAATTCGGAGCCCTCGGGGCTGCGACGACCTGCGACCTCGATGCCCTGGCGCTCGATACGCGAATCGGGGCCGGGTCGCAGACTCGACAGTTTGAAGAAGACGAGGGAGCCCTCGCCGTAGCGGATGACGCCGTGGCGCCACCCGGTGTCCCCCGGGGCAGGCGTCACCCGGAGGATCGCCGCGGTGCCCCCGCGGCGCAGTACTGCAAGCCGATACAGAAAAACCGCGACGAAGGCCGCGAGCAGCACAACCAGAATGATCAACACAGTCATTCCGATTGTCACTGTTCGTCGGCTCCGTCGCGGTCTTTCTCGTGCAGCCTAGGCGCGCTCGACAGCGCGGACCCGACCCTTGGCGACAGCAATCGCCTCGAGGTCGTCTCCACTCTCTGCGAGCACGGCCTTGGCCGCTTCCACATCGATGTCCTCGGCCAAGTCGGCTGACTCGGCGAGGATCGTGACTGTCTTCGCGGTCACGGACAGGAATCCGCCGTGCACAGCAGCGACGATACGCTCACCGTCGGCCGTCGTGATCGCAACCACTCCGCCCTCGACCAGCTGTCCGAGAACCGGCTCATGCCCGGGCATGACACCGATCTCGCCCTCGGTCGTCTGTGCGCTGACGAGAGTCGCCGAACCAGACCACAACCGTCGCTCCACGGCGACGAGTTCCACGGTCATCTCAGCCATCGTCGACTACTTCCCGGCGATCTTCTTGGCTGCAGCCTCGACGTCATCGAGTCCACCACAGCTGTTGAACGCCTGCTCGGGCAGGTGATCGAACTCGCCCTTGCAGATGCGGTCGAACGCCTCGATGGTGTCGCGGAGCGGCACCACGGAGCCGGGCTCACCGGTGAACTTCTCGGCGACGATGAAGTTCTGGCCGAGGAACTTCTGCAGACGACGGGCACGGCCGACGAGCACCTTGTCCTCTTCCTGCAGCTCGTCCATACCGAGGATGGCGATGATGTCCTGCAGTTCCTTGTACTTCTGCAGGATGCGCTTGACCTCGTTGGCGACCCGGAAGTGCTCGGCACCGACGATGCCGGGCTCCAGGATGCGGGAGGTGGAGGTCAGCGGGTCCACAGCGGGGTAGATACCCATCTGCGAGATCGGACGCGACAGCTCGGTGGTGGCGTCGAGGTGCGCGAACGTCGTGGCCGGCGCCGGGTCGGTGTAGTCGTCGGCGGGCACGTAGATCGCCTGCAGCGAGGTGATGGAGCGGCCTCGCGTCGAGGTGATCCGCTCCTGCAGCTCACCCATCTCGTCAGCCAGGGTCGGCTGGTAACCCACGGCCGAAGGCATACGACCGAGCAGGGTCGACACCTCGGAACCGGCCTGGGTGAAACGGAAGATGTTGTCGATGAACAGCAACACGTCCTGACCCTGGACATCGCGGAAGTACTCCGCCATGGTCAGCGCGGACAGGGCGACGCGCATACGCGTTCCCGGCGGCTCGTCCATCTGGCCGAAGACGAGGGCGGTGTCCTGGAGGACGCCCATCTCTTCCATCTCGAGGTGAAGGTCGGTGCCCTCACGGGTGCGCTCACCGACGCCTGCGAACACCGAGGTGCCGGAGAACTCGCGGGCGATACGGGTGATCATTTCCTGGATCAGAACGGTCTTGCCGACACCGGCACCACCGAACAGACCGATCTTTCCACCCTTGACGTACGGGGTGAGGAGGTCGATGACCTTGATGCCGGTCTCGAGGATCTCCGTCTTACCCTCGAGCTGGTCGAAGGCCGGTGGCTTGCGGTGGATGCCCCACTGCTCGCCGTCGCGACCCGTACCGGGAGCGTCGAGGCAGTCGCCCAGCGCGTTGAAGACGTGGCCCTTGACGACGTCGCCGACGGGAACCGAGATCGGCTTGCCCGTGTCGGACACCGAGGTGCCGCGGATCAGACCGTCGGTGGGCTGCATCGAGACGGTGCGCACCAGGTTGTCGCCGAGGTGCTGTGCAACCTCGAGGGTCAGCGTCTTGGCGACCGAGGGGAGCGTGATCTCGGCGTGCAGGGCGTTGAACAGTTCAGGAATGGCGCCACGCGGGAATTCAACGTCCACGACGGGACCGATGACCCGCACGACGCGGCCGGCGACGGACGAACCCGAGCCTGCCCCGTTGTTTTCGGTTACTGCTGCGGTCATTGCTTAGTCACTTCCTGCGCTCGAGGCGAGCGCATTCGCGCCGCCGACGATCTCGCTGATTTCCTGGGTGATCTGGGCCTGGCGAGCCTGGTTTGCCTGACGGCTCAACGTGTTCACCAGTTCGTTTGCGTTGTCCGTCGCGGCCTTCATGGCGGTACGACGGGCAGCCGACTCCGACGCCGCAGCATCCAGCAGCGAGGAGTAGATGCGGGTGCTGATGTACTTCGGCAGCAGGGCACCGAGCAGCTTGTCGGGTTCCGGCTCGAAGTTGTATCCGGCGACCGGGTCCGAGTTGCTGGACCCGTGACCGTTCGTCAGGATGTCTTCGCCGAGTTCGACGTGCTCCTCGGAGACCATCACCTCGAGGGGAGCCATCCGGCGAACCTCGGGAGACTGGGTCAGCATCGACACGAAGCGGGTGTAGACGATGTGCAGCTCGTCGACGCCTTCGATGGTGCCCTCACCGTTCGGCGCGGGAACCTCGGAGCCGGATCCGGCCATGAACAGGTCGACCAGGTGCCGGCTCGCCTTGGCAGCGTCGGAGTAGCCCGGATTCTGGGAGAACCCGGTCCACGCACCCCCCAGATCGCGGTCACGGAACGTGTAGTAGCCCAGGCCCTTGGATCCGAGCACGTAGATCACCGGATCCTTGCCCTCGCTGCGCAGCAGCTGGAACAGCYCCTCGGCCTCCTTGAGGACGTTGGAGTTGTATCCGCCGCACATACCGCGGYCACTGGTGACGACCAGGACCGCGGCACGCTTGGGATCGGTGCGCTCGTTGAGCAACGGGTGGTCCAGCGAAGCGGACGCGCTCGCCAGCTCCGAGAGAACCTTCGTGATCTCCTCGGCGTACGGCTTCGCCGCGGCGACGCGCGACTGTGCCTTCGTGATCCGCGAGGTCGCGATCAGTTCCTGGGCCTTGGTGATCTTCTTGGTCGAGTTGACCGACTTGATGCGAGACCTCAGTTCGAGAATGCTTGCCATCGATCGATCACTCTCCCTTCATGTTTCGCAGCATCATGGGCAGGCCGCTCACTTGCTGACGGTGGTGCGCTTGACGTTGATCTGCTCGTGGCCGACCTCGCCGGCGTCCAGAGCCTCAGCCTCGGCCTCGTTCACGACCCGGCTTCCGTCGGACGCGAGGAACGTTTCCTTGAACTTGTCGGTGGCCTCGACCAGTGCCTTGGCGTTGTCGGCGTCGAGGGCCTTGCCGCCCTTGATGCTCTCGTACACGCCGGAGGCGGTGCGGTGCAGCTCGTCGAGCAGTTCGGCCTCGAAGCGACGGACGTCGCCGACGGGCACGCTGTCGAAGACACCTTCACCGGCGAGGTAGATCGACACGATCTGGTCCTCGACGGGGATCGGGCTGTACTGATCCTGCTTGAGCAGCTCCACCAGGCGGGCGCCACGCTCGAGCTGTGCCTTCGAGGCGGCGTCCAGGTCGGAGGCGAAGGCCGAGAACGCCTCGAGCTCACGGAACTGGGCCAGCTCCAGACGCAGCGAGCCGGAAACCTTCTTCATGCCCTTGGTCTGCGCGGCGCCACCGACACGGGACACCGAGATGCCGACGTTGATGGCGGGACGGACACCCTTGTTGAACAGGTCCGACTCGAGGAACACCTGACCGTCGGTGATGGAGATGACGTTGGTCGGGATGTAGGCCGAGACGTCGTTGGCCTTGGTCTCGATGATCGGCAGCGCGGTCAGCGAGCCTCCACCCAGGGCGTCGGACAGCTTGGCCGAACGCTCCAGCAGGCGGGAGTGCAGGTAGAAGACGTCACCGGGGTATGCCTCACGTCCCGGCGGGCGACGCAGCAGCAGCGAGATGGCGCGGTATGCCTCGGCCTGCTTGGTCAGGTCGTCGAACACGACCAGGACGTGCTTGCCCTGGTACATCCAGTGCTGACCGATGGCGGAGCCGGTGTAGGGGGCGAGCCACTTGAAACCGGCGGAGTCGGAGGCCGGGGCAGCGACGATGGTGGTGTACTCCATCGCGCCCTGCTCCTCGAGGGCAGCCTTGACGCCCGCGATGGTGGAACCCTTCTGGCCGATCGCGACGTAGATGCAGCGAACCTGCTGCTTCTCGTCGCCGGTCTCCCAGTTGGCCTTCTGGTTCAGGATCGCGTCGATGCAGACGGCGGTCTTGCCCGTCTTACGGTCGCCGATGACGAGCTGACGCTGTCCGCGGCCGATCGGGGTCATCGCGTCGATGGCCTTGATGCCGGTCTGCAGCGGCTCCTCGACGGGCTGACGCTCGAGCACCGAGGCAGCCTGCAGCTCGAGGGCGCGGGTCTCGTCGCTCGCGATCTCGCCCAGGCCGTCGATCGGCTGGCCGAGCGGGTTGATGACGCGGCCGAGGAAGGCGTCGCCGACGGGTACCGACAGCACGTCGCCGGTCCGCTTGACTTCCTGGCCTTCCTGGATGTTCTCGTAATCGCCCAGGATGACGGCACCGATCTCGGTGGCATCCAGGTTGAGCGCGACGCCCAGAATTCCGCCGGGGAACTCCAGCAGTTCGTTGGCCATCGCCGAAGGCAGGCCACTGACGTGCGCGATGCCGTCGCTGGTGTCGGTCACGACGCCGACCTCTTCGCGGGAGGCCTCCGGGGAGTAGCTCGCGGTGTAGTTCTCGATCGCGCTACGGATCTCGTCGGAGGAGATCGTCAGCTCCGCCATGTTTTTCCTGCTCTCGGTGTCTGGTCTTCGAAAAGATCTGGGGTATGGGGTTCGGTTGCGGACTACTTGAGGGACTTCCGCAACGCTGCGAGACGTCCCGCTCCGCTGCCGTCGATCACCTCGTCGCCCACCCGGACGACCAAGCCGCTGAGGAGTTCAGGATCGACCTCCACGTGAACCGTCACCGGCTTCCCGTAGGTACGGGTGAGGGTGGCGGTCAGCCGATCCGACTGCTCACTGGACAGCGGAGCAGCGCTGCGCACCTTGGCGACAACGGCCTTCCGCTGCGCTGCTGCCAGATTCGACAGTTCGTCGAAGGCGTCCGCGGGTGCGGAGTTCTTCAACCGGCCCACTGCCTGGGTCGCCAATGCCTCGGAGACCGCGGTGACCTTGCCGTACAGCAGCTTGGAGAGCAGGTCACGCTTGCCCTTCGCCAGTACGGAACGGTCGGACAGTGACTGCTCGAGCTTGGGGTCACCGGCAACGATGCGGCCGAGACGGAAGAGCTCGTCCTCGACGGCGTCGAGCTGTCCCTGATCGGCCGCTGCCTTCAGCAGCGATTCCCGACCGAGGAGCACCAGCGAGTTGAGCAGGTCGGAGGTGGCGGACCAGTCCTGGCCCACCGCCGCCTTCAGGACGGCGAGGGTCTCGGCCGAGACCTTGCCGCCGAACACCTGCTGGGCCAGACCTTCGCGAACGCTCCCGGTCGTCGAGGTGTCCGACAGGGCACTCCGGAGAGTGCGCTGCTCGTCCAGGATCTCGACGACCGAGAACAGCTCGGCCCCGATCTGGGCCGCGGCCGCTGTGGCTGCTCCGGCAGAGACGGATCCCAAGGCCGAAGACAACGCAGCACGGGTCTGCGTCAAGGCCTCACGGCTCGCTGCGTACATGGTGCTCACTTCCCTGCTGCGGAATTTGCGCCGATGGAGTCGAGCTCGTTCAGGAATCGATCGACAGTGCCGGCCCGCTTGACGTCGTCGGCGAGGGACTCACCGATGAGCTTCTCAGCGAGGTCGACCGCGGTGCGGCCGAGATCGGCGCGCAGTTCGGCGACGATCTGCTGACGCTGGGCAACCAGCTGGTTGTTGCCGGCGGCCACGATGCGGTCGCTTTCTTCCTGAGCCTGTGCCTTCATTTCGGCGATGATCTGCTGCCCCTGGGTGCGCGCGTCCTCACGGATCTGCGCAGCTTCGGTGCGAGCTTCGGCCAGCTGAGCGCGGTACTGCTCGAGCGCCGCCTTCGCTTCGGCCTGGGCCTCTTCGGCCCGCTTGATGCCGCCGTCGATCTGCTCGGTTCGCTCGGCAAGGACCTTCTGGAACATCGGAAGGACGTACTTCCAGAAGACGAAACCAACGATGACCAGGCAGACGATCGACCAAACGATGTCATACGTCGCGGGGAGGAGAGGGTTGTGACTCTCTTCCTCTGCCGCGAGCAATGCGATGTTGGCTGCCATGTGACGGTCTTAGAAAATGAAGCCRGCGACGAGGCCGATCAGCGCGAGGGCTTCGGTGAAGGCGATACCGAGGAACATCGTGGTACGAACCTGTCCGGCCATCTCGGGCTGGCGAACCATTCCCTCGATTGCCTTACCGACAACGATGCCCACGCCGATGCCGGGGCCGATCGCGGCGAGACCGTAGCCGATGGCTCCGAAGCCCGTCGAGCGGGTTTCCTGGACAGCTTCCTGAGCGAGGTAGGCGAGGCTCATGGTGTTCCGTTCCCTTTCTGTTGACCTCCGCCGGATTCGGCGGGAGGCTCAGTTCTTGGTGTAGCTGGTCGTGAAATTTGTGGTGCTAGTGCGAATCCGCGTGCAGCGCCAGATCGATGTACACCGACGTGAGCAGCGCGAAGACGTAGGCCTGCAGGAAGATCACCAGCAGTTCGAAGAAGGTGAATGCAATGCCGGCGGCAAGCGAGGCCACACCGAACACGGCCTGGAACCCACCGGAGACGAAGAAGAAGTACTGGGTGGCGCTGAAGAACAGCACCAGCAGGATGTGGCCGGCCAGCATGTTGGCCATGAGACGAACCATGAGCGTGAACGGCCGGAGGACGAACGTCGAGATGAACTCGATCGGCACGAGCAGGAAGTGCAGCGGAAGCGGCACACCCGGGACGACGATGCTGCTCTTCACGTACTTGAAGAAGCCGTACTTCTTGATGCCGACGTAGTTGAACACGATGTACGCCAGGGCGGCGAGCACGAGCGGCATGCCGATGCGCGCGTTCGGCGAGATGTTGATGAAGGGGATGATGCTGCCGAGGTTGCTGGCGAGCACCAGGAAGAAGATGGTGGTGATGACCGGCAGGAAGCGCTTGCCCTGCTCCTTGCCGAGAATCTCTTCCGCGATGTTGATCCGGACGAAGTCGAGCGCGATCTCACCGATGTTCTGGACACCGCGAGGAATGATCTTCGGGCTGCGCATCGCGATGACGAAGAAGAGCATCATCAGCGCGGACAGCAGGATGCGAACCAGCATCAGGCGGTCGAGTTCGAACGGAGTCCCTTCGAACAGGACCGCGGGCGGGAAGAAGTCGTTCAGGGAAGGCGCGTGGAATTCTTCCGCGGCCACGTTGATGACGCTCAGCGTTCTCTCCCGTAGTCGGTCCGCAGCCTTCGTTGACTGCGGTTCGATCGGACATTGACGATCAAACAAGTCGACAAGCTCGACTCGCGTATTCGTCAGCTGCTGCGGACTGTTCGAGTCCAGCGTCTGTCGGTGTCGGCGACTCTCGTCGACTCGGCGGCCCTGAAAGTGCGGCCACCTACAAGCATGCAATACCGGCGAGTAACTGACTCGCACTCTCATTGCTCTCGCTTGACCCAGACCTTAGCAAGTCATCTACGACGTTGTGTAGACGGGGTCGGGGTCGATTCAATTTTACTACATCTCGTAGTACTACTTATCGTCCGAATCGGGCGATCCGGCGTCGTCCGACGGCGTGGGTTCGACGTACGGCGCCTTGGTACCGAGCACTCCGAACGTTTCCGCTCCCAGCACGATGACCAGCGAAAGCACCATGACCAGCACCAATGCCGTCTTGTCGTAGAAGTCGAGCGGTTTGAGGATCGCGAGGACCGTGATCGCGAGGATCATCTTCAGCAACCACGTACCGAGCAGTACCGCTCCCGCCGTCAGCGCCGGAAGCTTCGCGGTGAACAGCACACCGAGTGCGGTGCACAGGATGAATCCTCCCCCGACCGCCGCACCGAGAAGGGCCCCGTACAGGCCCGGCTTGCCCGCGACGAGAAAAGCGACGATCGAACCGACCACTGCCAGCACGATCAGACCGAGAACTCCGTAGCGCACGGCAGCCCGCAACGACGCGGTGTGATCAGGGGCGGAGGCAGGGGTGAACGTCACGGTCGCCAAGGGTAGTGGATCCTCGCCGGTCCGCGGCAACCCTCCCGTCAGCCCCGACGATCGTGCTGCTGTCCGCGAATCGACGGGACAGCCGTCACGACCAATGCGAAGACCAGGCCTCCCGCGACCAGGAGCACGACGACGCGACGGTCGAACAGGGCCGAACCGACCGCGCCGAACGCCAGCACACCGACCCACAAGTAGATGAGCAGCACGACGCGGCGGTGCGAGTGCCCGATCTGCAGGAGCCGGTGGTGGAGGTGCATCTTGTCGGGGCTGAACGGGCTCACCCCGGCGCGGGTTCGCCGGRCCACGGCCAGCAACAGGTCGAGGATCGGAATGAACATGACGGCACCGACCAACAGCAGCGGCGAGAGCAGACCGAGCAGGTCGCGGGTGCCGTACGCGGTCAACGGAATGCGACCGGACGCGCTGGTGGAGATGGCCGCCAGCATCAGTCCGATCAGCATGGAGCCGGAGTCGCCCATGAAGATCTTGGCGGGCTGGAAGTTGTGCGGAAGGAAACCGAGACACGCACCTGCCAGGGCGGCGGCGATCAGAGCGGGCGGATAGGCGCTGACGTCGCCGCCCTGATCGTGCAGAAGTCCCACCGAGAACACGCAGATCGCGAGCGACGAGATCAGGCCGAGGCCCGCGGCGAGGCCGTCGAGGCCGTCGACGAAGTTCATGGCGTTCACCATCACCACCGCGACACCAACGGTGACGAGACCGGCCTGCAGCTGGTCGAGGATGACCGTGCTGCCGTCCCCGAACGGCATATAGACGATGAACCAGCTCACCCCCATCACGACGAGGATCCCGGCCGCGGTGACCTGGCCGACGAACTTCGTGAGCGCGTCCAGGCCCCAGCGGTCGTCGACCACCCCCACCAGCACGATCACAAACCCCGACACCAGGGCCGCGGGAATGTCGGAGGTGAACTCGAATCCCCTGGTGAGCGCGGGTAGCTGCTGCGCGAACAACAACGCGACGAGCATGCCGAGATACATGCCGACCCCGCCGAGGCGGGGCGTCGGGGTGACATGGACGTCCCGGTCCCGCGGCACCGCCACTGCCCCGAACCGCAGCGCGAACAGCCGCACGGCTCCGGTGGCGAGGTAGGTCACCACCGCGGCCGTGAAGAGGACGAGCAGGAGTTCGCGCAGCGGGACACCCGCGCCCCCACCTGCTTGAGCCAGCACCACGCCGGCCGATTCGGCAGCACTCACTGGGCGGACAGACTCTCCGCCGTCACTCCGAGTACGGCGGCGACATCGCCGGTGGGCACCGCGCCTTCACGCAGGATCCGCGGGGTGGCGCCGGTGAGGTCGACGATTGTCGATGCCTGCCCCTGTTCCGCCCGGCCACCGTCGAGGTACACGCTCGCCGATCCGCCGAGTTGCTCGCGGGCTTCCTCCACCGTCGTGGCGGGCGAGCGCCCGGAGACGTTCGCGCTCGACACCGCGAGCGGACCGACCTCACGCAGCAGTTCGAGGGCGACCGGGTGCAGCGGCATGCGCAGCATGACCGTGCCCCGGGTGTCGCCGAGATCCCATGCCAGCGAAGGCGCTTGCTCCACAACGAGACTCAGCCCGCCGGGCCAGAACGCCCGGATGAGGTCGCGCGCCTGCGGGCGCACGCTGTACACCAGGCCGTCGATCGTGTTCCACGAGCCGACGAGCACGGGCACCGGCATGTCCCGCCCGCGACCCTTGGCCCGCAGGAGGGCGGCGACGGCCTCGCTGTCGAATGCGTCCGCGCCGATTCCGTACAGCGTGTCCGTGGGGAGCACGACGAGACGCCCGGCCTTCAGCGCATTCTTGGCCGCACTCAGTCCGGCGGAGCGTGAATCGGGAAGGCCACAGTCGTAAACGGTACTCACCGGTTCATTCTTTCACCCTCGGCGTCGGCCCCTGCACGCTGCGCCTCGATATCCGTTGCGACGCGCCGGGCCACGACGAACCGCGGCTTCCCCGCCAGGTCCGGATGCTCCGCGACCTCGCCGAACACCCGGCGGGACGCGAACAGTGCCGCGACGTCGGAGCCGTTCGAGTCGTCGTGCTCGATTCCGACCGCTCCCCCGATGCGCAGCCAGCGCGCGACGTTCGAGATCATCGGCTTGATGACGGACAGACCGTCAGGTCCGGCGAACAGCGCGCTGTGCGGATCGTGGTCGGCCACCTCGGGTTCGAGTTCGACACCCTCCGGGATGTACGGCGGATTCGCGACGATCAGGTCGACCCCGCCCTCGAGCCCGGCGAGCAATGTCCGGTCCGTCACGTCACCCTGGTACAGCCTGATCGGCGCGTCACCTGCCTGTTCGCGGGCGTCGGCATTGCGCCGGGCCCACGCGAGCGCATGCGGTTCCAGTTCGACGGCGTGTACGACGGCGTCGGGGCGGGCGTTGGCGATCGCCAGCGCGAGCGCGCCCGACCCGGTGCACAGGTCGAGGACCACCGGCGGATGCTGATCGCAGCTTCCGAGGAATGCGAGCGCCCACCCGAGCAGCAGTTCCGTCTCCGGGCGCGGCACGAAAACGCCGGGGCCGACCTCGATGTCGATGTCTCCCATGGCGGCCGTACCGAGGATGTACTGCAACGGAATCCGCTTGGCCCGCTGGTCGACCATCTTCTTGTAGGCGTCGATCACCGACTCGTCGACGAGCGGGACGAGCCCGAGCCGGGTTCGCTCCACCCCCAGCAGGTGTGCCGCGAGCAGTTCGGCGTCCGCACGGGAGCTACGCACCCCGGCCTCGTCGAGTTGCGCGGTTGCGTCGATCAGGGCCAGGCGAAGAGGAAGGCGACTCACAGGTACAGACTGCCACGCGGCCCGCCGCCCGGTGGCGCGGTCCCGGCTTCGCGGTTACTCCGCGGCGAGCCTCGCCTCACGGTCCGACTTGCCGAGCGCGTCGAGCAGGGCGTCGAGTTCGCCGTCCAGGACCGCATCCAGGTTGTGGGACTTGAACCCGATCCGGTGATCGGTGATGCGGTTCTCCGGGAAGTTGTACGTACGGATCCGCTCGGAACGGTCGACGGTGCGCACCTGGCTCTGCCTGCCCGCCGACGCCTCCGCGTCCGCGGCCTCCTCCGCCGCAGCCTGCAACCGGGCGGCGAGCACCTGCATGGCGCGGGCCTTGTTCTGCAGCTGCGAGCGTTCGTTCTGACAGGTCACGACGATGCCGGTGGGCAGGTGCGTGATCCGGACCGCGGAGTCGGTGGTGTTGACACCCTGACCACCCTTGCCCGAGGAGCGGTAGACGTCGATGCGCAGGTCGGTTTCGTCGATCTGCACCTCCTCCACCTCTTCCGGTTCCGGGTAGATGAGGACACCGGCGGCGGACGTGTGGACGCGTCCCTGCGATTCCGTCACGGGCACACGCTGCACACGGTGGACGCCGCCCTCGAACTTCAGCCGCGCCCAGACCCCGTCACGCACATCGCCCTTCGACTTGATCGACAGCGTCGCGTCCTTGTATCCGCCGAGGTCGGACACGGTCGCGTCGAGGATCTCGACGCGCCAACCGTGACGCTCGGCGTACCGGACGTACATCCGGGCCAGGTCGGAGGCGAACAACGCGGATTCCTCGCCGCCCTCCCCCGACTTCACCTCGAGCACCACGTCGTCACCGTCGTGCGGGTCGCGGGGAGCCAGGAGATCGGTGAGAGTCTTGTCCAGTTCGAGGACCTGCTCCTCGAGTGCGGGCACCTCGGCGGCGAAGCTGGAATCGTCGGCGGCGAGTTCACGCGCCGCCTCCAGATCGTCCTGCGCCGACTTGAGCCTGGTGTACGTCGCCATGATCGGTGCGAGTTCGGCGAATCGCTTGCCCGCCTTGCGGGCCGCGGAAGCGTCGTTGTGCAGGGCCGGATCCGCCAACTGCTGCTCCAGGCCGGCATGTTCGGCCAGGATGTCGTCGATGGCCGAAGGCTGGGTGGTCCCTGCCATGATTCGCTCCGCTCTGCGTTCGTTCGGGAAGTAGGCACAAAAAAGCCGACGCCCGKCCTGCAATTATCGCAGGACGGGCGTCGGCGGAACAGCTAGGACTCTGCAGATTCCTTGGCTGCGCCCTTGCCGGCACGCTTGCCGTAGCGAGCCTCGAAGCGGGCGACACGTCCACCGGTGTCGAGGATCTTCTGCTTGCCGGTGTAGAACGGGTGGCACTGCGAGCAGACCTCGACGTTGATACGCCCGGTCTCCTTGGTGCTGTGGGTCTCGAAGGTGTTGCCGCAACCACAGACCACGGTGGTGGCCACGTAATTGGGGTGAATGCCTGACTTCATGGTGTCCCTTTCAATGGTCGCCGGGTCGCCTTCGCCGTTCGAAGACGTGAACCGGAACCGGACTCAGCCGCTCAGTATGCCAGACCGCAGGTTCGCGATCCCAATCGGCATTTTGTGCTTGCGGTGTGGTCAACGCGGGTGGTCCGCGTTTTGTTCCACGGTGATTCCGGAGGGGGAAACAGCGGGGCCCGGCGACTAAAGTCGCCGGGCCCCGCTTCGGGTCGATGATCAGTCGTCGATCGCGCCCGGAGCAGTCTTCGACACCTGCATGAGGAATTCGAGGTTGCTCTTGCTCTTCTTGAGCCGGTCGATCAGCAGATCGATGGCCTGGTGCGAATCGAGACCGGAGAGCACGCGCCGGAGCTTGTGCAGCACCGCCGCCTCGTCCGGGCGGGGTTCACGTCCACGGCCGGGAACACGCGGCGTTCCGCGATCTTGCGGTCCAGCTTCAGCTCGGCGTTACCGGTGCCCTTGAACTCCTCGAAGATCACGGTGTCGCCGGTGGAACCGGTCTCGACCATTGCCGTCGCGATGATCGTGAGCGAACCGCCGTTCTCGATGTTGCGCGCAGCACCGAGGAAACGCTTCGGCGGGTACAGCGCGGTCGAGTCGACACCACCGGAGAGGATACGTCCCGACGCCGGCGACGAGTTGTTGTACGCACGGCCGAGGCGGGTGATCGAGTCGAGCAGGACGACGACGTCCTTACCCGCCTCCACCAGGCGCTTCGCACGCTCGATGGCGAGCTCGGCGACCGACGTGTGGTCTCCCGGCGGGCGGTCGAAGGTCGAGGAGATGACCTCGCCCTTCACCGAACGCTGCATGTCGGTGACCTCTTCGG
This sequence comes from Rhodococcus sp. P4_B6, assembly GCF_056402215.1. Classification (NCBI taxonomy): domain Bacteria; kingdom Bacillati; phylum Actinomycetota; class Actinomycetes; order Mycobacteriales; family Nocardiaceae; genus Rhodococcus; species Rhodococcus sp. P4_B6. The sequence continues at coordinate 15,742 of NZ_JBFUHV010000192.1, forward strand.
GACGCTCGTCGACCAGCACGACCATGAGGTAGCACTCGGGGTTGTTGGTCGCGATGGCGTTCGCGATGGCCTGCAGAACRCTGGTCTTACCGGCCTTCGGCGGGCTCACGATCAGCGCACGCTGTCCCTTGCCGATCGGCATCACC
>NZ_JBFUHV010000193.1:0-15107 GCF_056402215.1 Rhodococcus sp. P4_B6
CCTCGATGGCGATCACTTGATTTTCGCGCACCAGCCGAGTGGAGAGTGTGTGCAGATAATCGCGGCGCCGATCGGCRATCCGGCCATGAATCTTCGCGACCTTCAGTCGGGCCTTGGCCCGGTTCCGGGATCCCTTCTGCTTCTTGGCCAGCATCCGCTGCGCCTTCGCCAACCGCGCACGGTCCGCGCGCTCGTGGCGCGGGTTGGTGATCTTCTCCCCCGTCGAGAGTGTGTACAGGCTCGTGATCCCGGCATCGAGCCCGACCACCCGATCGACCGGCTCGAGTTCGGCGATCGTGTCCTCGACGAGAATTGAGATGTGGTACTGACCGCGAGCATTGCGCGACACCGTCACCTGCGACGGTACTGTCCCCTCCGGGAGCGGCCTCGACCACCGAATATCCAAGGGTTCGGACTGCTTGGCCAACCGGACCTGCCCGCCGCGGTAGGCGAAGCAGTTCGAGTAGTAGGTCGCCGAATCCTTCGACTGCCCCTTCTTCTTGAATTGCGGGTATCGGGTCTGCTTGCGCCAGAACTTCTCGAACGCACCCTGCAACTGCCGCAGCGCCTCCTGCAACGGCCCCTTCGATGGCTCCGCCAACCACTCGGTCTCGGTGTCTCGTTTCCATCCGGTGAGCATCTTCGAGGTGTCCGCGTAGGTGACCCGTCGCTGCTCCTGCGACCAGGCACGCGACCGCTCGGCCAACGCCCGGTTGTAGACATACCGGGTGCACCCGAACGTCCGAGCAAGCTGTTCCGCCTGCACCGCAGTCGGATAGAAACGGTACTTGAACGCCCGCTTCACCACCCTCCCCGCCATGACCGAAGACACTAGCCACACAGTCCGACAAACCAGATCGGCCATCCCGGACCTGAAGGACCCGGGTTTGCGCCGAGAGACTCGCGGAACAAGTCCGGATTCCTCGCGTCGCTGCCGTTCGTCGCGGCGCTCGTCGGTGTGCTGTTCTCCGGGGTGTTCTCGGACTTCCTGCTGCGCAAGGGGGTCTCTCTCGGAGTCGCCCGGAAGGGTCCGATCATCGTCGGACTGCTCTTGACCGTCGCGATGATCGGCGCGAACTTCACCGACTCGACCGCGATGGTGATCGTGTTCCTGTCCATCGCCTTCTTCGGCAACGGACTCGCGTCGATCACGTGGTCGCTGGTGTCGGCACTCGYACCGGAACGGCTGCTCGGGCTGACCGGCGGGATGTTCAACTTCATCGGCAACCTGTCGTCGATCGCCACGCCCATCGTCATCGGGTTGCTCGTCACCGAGGACAGTTTCGCTCCGGGATTCGTCTACATGACCGTGGTGACCGCGATCGGAATCGCGTCCTACGTCCTTCTGGTCGGACGGGTGGAGCGCGTTCGCAGCTGATCGCCGTCGGGGGTGACCGGGGTGAGCGCCGAAAGCACTCACCCCGGTTCCTCGTCAGTACAGTGCCGCGGCGAGTTTCCGGCGCGCGGTCATGACGACCGGCTCGGCCGGGTCGAACAGTTCGAACAACTCCAGCAGACGGGTCCGAACCCGGGTCTTGTCGTCGCCGGCGCTGCGGGCGACGACACCGATGAGGCGGGCGAACGCCGCGKCGGRCGCCTGGGAGTAGAGCTCCACGTCCGCCGCCTGCAATTGGGCGTCGATGTCGGCGGGGGCGGCGTCCGCCGCGGCGACGGCACCGGGATCGACGGACTGCACGCGGGCGAGGAAACGTACCTGGCGGATCGCGCCCTGCGCCTCCGCGTTGTCCGGTTCCGCGTCGAGGATCTTCTGGAACTCGGCTTCGGCTGCGGCCAGGTCGCCCTCGTCGAGCGCCGCCTCGGCCGCGACGAAACGCGGGTCCTCCGGCTCGGGCTCGTCCGCGTCGCCGTTGCCGGCAGGCGGCCCGGACAGTTTTCCGGCGGTCGCCTGCTGGACGGCGGCGAGCCACTGACGCAGTTGCGGTTCGGGCTGCGCGCCCTGGAAGTCGGCGAGCGGTTGACCGCCGGCGATGGCGACGACGGTCGGGACGGACTGGACGCCGAAAGCCTGCGCGATGCGCGGGTTGGCATCGACGTCGACCTTGGCGAGCACCCAGGTGCCACCGGCCTCGTGTGCCAGCTTCTCGAGCAGGGGTGAGAGTTGTTTACACGGCTCGCACCAGGTGGCCCACAGGTCCACGACGACCGGGACCTGCTGGGACCGGACGAGGACCTCCGCCTCGAACGTCGCCTCGGTGACGTCGATGACGGATGCGAGGCCGGTGCCGCCGGGGGCGGCCGGGGCGGCGCCGTCCCCGGAGGGTGCGGGCGCAGGCGGGGGCGGAGCGGCCGCACGCTCCTTGAGGGCGGAGAGATCGACTGCTCCGCTCATGGCTGCGGCCACTGCTGAGGAACGCGCTGACGGACGAGAACCTGGTCGAGTCACGTCCACCAGTTTGTCACGATTCGAGCGTGCGCCGGAATGCGGGCCGTGCCTACCGCGGACTCGGTCAGACGAGCGACGGTTCGCTCTTCGCCTCGCCGGTCCGGGACAGTTCGGCCATGCGGCCGGTGCGGGCCGCCCAGACCTCGAACACGACGGTGCCGAACGGCGGGACGCTGGCGACGAGCGCCCAGAAGACGGTGACCAGGTTCCAGCTCAGCTTGCGCGCGGTCCACAGCGAGACGAGCAGGTACAGCACGAAGACGCCGCCGTGGATCGGGCCGAAGATCTTCACGCCGATCTCGTTGCCGTCGGCGGGCAGGTACTTGAAGGCCATGCCGATGAGGAGGCCGAGCCAGGTGAATGCCTCCAGAATTGCGACAAATCGGAAGCGCTTGGCCGTGGTGCTGAGATCGAAGACGTTCGCCATGCCGACCATTGTGCCCGACCATCTACGACAGTCCGTAGTGGTGTGAGGCACACCACCACGGACCATCGTCTGTCAAGACTTGGGGACGCGGACGATCAGGGCGTCACCCTGACCGCCTCCACCGCACAGTGCCGCCGCGCCCACGCCGCCGCCGCGACGGCGCAACTCGAGTGCCAGATGCAGTGCGATCCGCGCACCCGACATCCCCAGCGGATGCCCCATCGCGATCGCGCCGCCGTTGACGTTCACGATTTCCGGATCCAGGCCCAGCTCCCGCGTCGACGCGATCCCGACCGCAGCGAAGGCCTCGTTGATCTCCACCAGGTCCAGGTCCTTCGGGTCGATCCCTTCCTTGGCGCACGCCTTCGCGATGGCCCGCGCCGGCTGGGACTGCAACGTCGAATCCGGGCCCGCCACCACCCCGTGCGCGCCGATCTCCGCAATCCAGGACAGCCCCAGTTCCTGAGCCTTCGCCTTGCTCATCACGACGACGGCGGCCGCGCCGTCCGAGATCTGCGACGCCGACCCGGCGGTGACGGTGCCGTCCTTGCTGAACGCCGGCCGCAACCTGGCCAGCGACTCGGCGGTCGTATCGCCCCGCACGCCCTCGTCGGAGCCGACGAGCACGGGATCGCCCTTGCGCTGCGGCACCGGAACCGGCACGACCTCGTCGTCGAAGACACCGTCCTTCCAGGCGCGCGCCGCCTTCTGGTGCGACGCTGCCGCGAACGCATCCTGCTCCTCACGGCTGATCCGCTGCCCGTCCTCCGCGTTCTTCGCCTCCGTCAGGCTGCCCATCGCCTGATCGGTGAAGATGTCGTACAACCCGTCGAACGCCATGTGGTCGCGCATCGTGACGTCGCCGTACTTGAACCCCTCCCGCGACTTCTCCAGCAGGTGCGGGGCACGCGACATCGACTCCTGGCCGCCGGCGACGACGACGTCGAACTCGCCGGCCCGGATCAGCTGATCCGCCAACGCGATCGCGTCGATCCCCGACAGGCACACCTTGTTGATCGTCAGCGCAGGCACGTCCATCCCGATCCCGGCGGCCACGGCGGCCTGCCGCGCCGGGATCTGACCGGCCCCCGCCGTGAGCACCTGGCCCATGATCACGTACTCGACCTGTTCGGGGGCGACGCCCGCCTTCTCCAGTGCACCGCGAATCGCCACCCCACCCAGATCGGAACCCGACACATCCTTCAACGAACCCAGCAACCGGCCCATCGGGGTCCGGGCTCCGGCGACGATCACAGAACTGGTCACGATTTCCTCCGCGTGAGACGAATGGGCGGGTGCCGGGCGACGGAAGTCACATCCCGACGAGAACTACCGAAACGGTAGCGCTAACGTCGGGACCATGACACAGTCCTCCCCCACCCAGTCCACGTCGCCGCTGTCCTCGGATCTGGTGACCGCCATCGACCACGTCGGCATCGCCGTTCCCGACCTCGACGCCGCCATCGCGTGGTACTCCGAGCACCTCGGCATGGTGTCGACACACGAAGAGGTGAACGAGGAGCAGGGCGTGCGCGAAGCGATGCTGAGCGTCGTCGGCGCTCCCGCGGGCAGCACCGCGCTGCAGCTTCTCGCGCCGCTGAACGAGAACTCGACCATCGCCAAGTTCATCGATCGCAGCGGTCCCGGTCTCCAGCAGCTGGCGTACCGCGTCACCGACATCGACGCCATCTCCGCCCAGTTGCGCGAGCGCGGCGTCCGGCTGCTGTACGACGCACCCCGCCGCGGAACCGCCGACTCGCGCATCAACTTCGTCCACCCGAAGGACGCGGGCGGAGTTCTCGTCGAGCTGGTCGAGCCGTCGGCGACCCACTAGAGCTGTGACCGGCCGCCGGGTGCCAGGCGCAGAGACAAGTTCTACTTTGCCCAGGTAGATTGGCGGCCATGGTAAACGAGCAGGACCGTGGTTCGATCCCCCTTCCCTTCTCCACCGTGCGTAAGGGATTCGACCGGGACGAGGTACGCAACTACTTCGAGCGATTCGACGCCGAGCTGCGCGTCACTGCCGCCGACCGCGACGCCGCGGCGGCGCAGGCGCGGGATCTCGCCAAGCAACTCGACGACGCGCGGGACGAGATCGACGATCTCCGCAAGGACGTCGACCGCCTGTCGGTTCCGCCGACCACCGCGGAGGGAATGAGCGACCGCATCTCGCGCATGCTCCGGCTCGCGTCGGACGAGGCGTCCGAGGTGCGCGCGAAGGCCGAGGCCGACGCCGCCGAGACGATCTCCGTCGCCGAGCAGGAGGGCGCGCAGCTCCGCGGCCAGTACGAGTCGCTGGTCGCGGAACTCGAAGACCGCCGCAGCGCGCTCGAGATTCAGCACGAGCAGACCATGGCGAAGGCCCGCACGGAGGCGGCGAAGATCGTCGAGGCCGCGCAGTCCGAGCGCGACCGCCTCGCCGCCGAGGCCGAACTGCGTCGCTCGCAGGTTCAGGAGGACTTCGACCTCTCGATGTCCGAGCGCCGCCAGAAGACGATCACGGCGGTGAACGAGCTCGAGTCCACCAGCAAGGCCGAGGCGCAGCGTCGTCTCGCGGACGCCACGCACGAGGCGGAGCGCAGGCTGCAGGCTGCCACCGACCAGTCGGAGCGCAAGATCGCCCACGCCAAGGAACTCGCGGAAGAGCTTCGCGTGCTCCGCGGCCGGATCCTGGCGCAGCTCTTGGGCATTCGAGGGCAGCTCGATTCGGTTCCCGCCATGTTGGCGTCGGTCAACCGGGAGAGTGAACTCCTGGACGCGCATCCCGACACCGCGGCGTCGAAGTCCGAGAAGCGTCCGAACGAGAACCCGAACAGCCAGTCGGCACCGAACGGCGCAGCGGACCGCAAGACCGAGTCGGGCGAGTCCGGGTCGAACGCGTCAGGGAAGAAGTCCGGGGACGAGACGGACAACTCGGACGAGGACACCGCGGTGCTCTCCACCGTCGAGAAGACCCAGGCGAACCGGCCTGCGGGTCAGCGAACGGTGAAGACCGGAAGCTAGGACCACCTGCGGGTGAGGCCCCGGGTGCTGCGTCCCGACCAGCACCCGGTGTGCCAGTGCCGCCGGTCCTCGGCTCCGCCGTATTCGGCGGGCCAGGTGACGAGGTGGGCGACACCGGGCCGGATGTCGTGATCGCAGCCCGGGCACCGGTACGACTTGGTCGCCCGGGCCCCGGGGATGGTGCGGACGATGTAGCTCTCGTCCGCGTCGCCCGCGGGACCGGATTCCTGACGCATCAGCGCACTACCGAACAGCGAGCCCTCGGAATTGTCCGGGGGCGCACTGCGGCGCGTGTTCTTCCGCTGCGGTTTACGACGGGGCACGGGTTCAGCCTAGGCCTCAGAAGAGCCGGAACTCGGTGCTCTCGGTGCCGCGCAGCGCTTCGTAGTCGAGCACCAGGCACCGGATTCCGCGGTCGGTGGCAAGGGTTTTGGCCTGCGGCTTGATCTGCTGGGCGGCGAAGACGCCGCTCACCGGTGCCAGCAGCGGATCGCGGTTGAGCAGTTCGAGGTACCGCGTGAGTTGCTCGACACCGTCGATGTCGCCGCGGCGCTTGATCTCCACGGCGACGGACGCGCCGTCGGCGTTCCGGCACAGCAGGTCGACGGGACCGATCGCCGTCATGTATTCACGCCGGACCAATGTGTAGCCGTTGCCGAGCGTTTCCACGTGTTCGGCGAGCAACTCCTGCAGGTGCGCTTCGACACCGTCCTTGACGAGCCCGGGATCGACTCCGAGTTCGTGACGGGAGTCGTGCTCGATCTCCTCGATGGTGATCCGCAGTTCCTCACCGGCCTTGTTGGTCACGACCCACAGGGCTTCGGCGTCCTCGACGGAGTCCTCGACGAGCCAGCAGGGCGGGCTCATCCAGTTCAGGGGCTTGTAGGCGCGGTCGTCGGCGTGGATGCTCACGGAACCGTCGGCCTTGATCAACAACAGGCGACGAGCGGTGGGCAGATGTGCCGTCAAACGGCCTACGTAGTCGACTCGGCATCTGGCAATCACTAGGCGCACCCGCCCACCCTAAGGGATCGTGCCGACTAGTCTCGAATGACTATGCTCAGCCCTCGCCGATCCGTCGCCCCGCTGGGGTCGTGGTTGCTGGGATCGCCGGACGAGAGTCCCCGCCGGCGCCGCATCCGTGTCCAGTTGCTGCTGACCGCGCCGCTGGTGTTCACGAATCTCGTCGGTGCGGTGATCACCTGCCTGCTCATCAGCGTCGTCGTCCCCGGGCCGAGTGTGTGGGCGAGCGAGTTCGCGATCGCCAACTTCGTCGCAGTGCCGGTGTTCGTGCTGTGCGCGGTGCTGATCGGCGTGACCTGGGGCACCAAGCGACTGGTGTCGGATCTGCGATGGGCAACGGAGGACGACGTGCCCACCGACCACGACCGGTCGGCGGCGTTCCGCGCCCCGTGGCGCCTGACCCGGGTCCAGGCGGCGCTGTGGGGCATCGGGTTGGTCTTCTTCACGACGCTGTACGGCCTCATCGATCCCCAGACCATCCCGAAGGTCGCGTTCACGATCGCGATGGCCGGCATCACGGTGTGTGCGTTCTGCTACCTGCTGACGGAGTTCGCGCTCCGTCCCATCGCCGCCCGCGCACTCGGATCGGACGGACCGCAACCCCGCCGCACGCTCGGCATCACCGGCCGCACGGCGCTGGCGTGGATCCTCGGGACGGGCGTTCCCGTGCTTGGCCTGATGCTCATCGCGATCTTCAGCTTCATCCGTCCGGCGAGCCCGACCAGCCTCGCGGTGTCGATCCTCGCGCTCGGTGGTGTAATTCTGCTGTTCGGTCTGCTGCTGGTGGTGATCAGTGTGCGCGCCACCGAGGCGCCCATCCGCTCGGTGGCGCAGGGCATGGCGAAGGTGGCCGACGGCGATCTCGATGCCGAGGTCGTCGTGTACGACGGCACCGAACTCGGCGCGCTGCAGACCGGGTTCAACCGGATGGTCGAGGGACTGCGCGAACGTGAGCGGATCCGCGACCTCTTCGGGCGGCACGTCGGGCAGGACGTGGCGTCGCAGGCGCTTCGGCACAACCCCGAACTCGGCGGGGAGGAACGCGACGTGGCGGTGCTGTTCGTCGACATCATCGGGTCCACCACGATCGCGGCCACCCGGTCTCCGGCGGAGGTCGTGGATCTGCTCAACCGGTTCTTCGACGTGGTCGTCGACGAGGTCGACCGGCGGGGCGGGTTCGTCAACAAGTTCGAAGGCGACGCCGCGCTGGCCATCTTCGGGGCACCGATGGCGCTCGACGACCACACCGGTGCGGCCCTGTCCGCTGCTCGGGTCCTGCGCGAACGGCTCACCGCCGAGGTACCGGAATGCGATGCGGGAATCGGGGTGGCGGCCGGTCGCGCGGTGGCCGGAAACATCGGCGCCCACGAACGTTTCGAGTACACGGTGATCGGCGATCCGGTCAACGAGGCGGCGCGGTTGTCCGAGCTCGCCAAGAATGTTCCCGGGCACGTCGTCGCGTCCGAGCGGGCGATCGCCGCGGCGTCCGAGGACGAAGGCACGCGGTGGCAATGTACCGACACCGTCACCCTGCGCGGGCGTCTCGAACCGACCACGCTGGCCGTTCCCGCCGAACTAATCCCCGCCGGTTCCGCCGCCGACGATGAGGGCGCCGACTCCGTCGAGTAGCCGGGCGAGCCCGAATTCGAAGGCGTGGGCGGGCGAGAACGCGGCGTTGTGGTGCTCCCCCGCCGTGGCCCCGACCCGGGTGGCGAGCGGAAACCGCTCGGGGTCGAAGACCTTCTCGAAGTGCGGCGCGACGCTCTGCCACCACTCGCTGTCCGCCTCGCCCTGGTCGGCGAGCGCGGCCGCGTCCACCGCCGCCCGCGCCGCGCCGGCGACGAAACTGTCGAGGAGTGTGACGACGGAGTCCATGTCGAGGTCCGGCAGTCCCAGTCCCTCGACCGCGCGCAGTTCCCGCTCGTACTTGGCCATCCCGCCGGGCCCGAGGACCGGCCGGCTCAGCGCGACGACTCCGAGCATCCACGGGTGTGCGCACAGCAGTTGGAAATAGTCGTGCGCGGCGGCCGTGAGACGCTCCCGCCACCCCGCGTCGGTGTCGTCACCCGGTTCGAGCGTGGACAGCGCCCGGTCGAGCATCACCTCGACCAGTTCCGTCTTTCCGGGAACGTGCGTGTACAGCGACATCGCCCCGACGCCGAGTTCGGCCGCGAGCCGGCGCATCGAGACGGCGTCCAGCCCCTCCGCATCCGCGACGGAGACGGCGGCCTCGACGATCCGGTCGAGTGTCAGGCCGGGTTTGCCGTTGCGGGGACGCGAGATCGGCGTGCTGCGGCCACCCCACAGCAACTCCATGGTGCGGGCGGGGTCGCCCTCCGGTGCCGCGCTTCTTCCCATGCCGAGATCTTCCCACGGCGCCCGGGAACAATTCCGCACGCCGCCTCGTTGACGTACGGCGTACCATAAACCCGGCGAAAGGCGCAGTAGTGACAGCAGAGCCCACCCTCGCCGGCTGCGCGGCCACCTTCGTCCCCGCCGATCCTCCGCGCGACTCGCGCCTGGTGTTCTGGAGCGATTCACCGGACGGGCAGCAGCCACCGAGTGCCGATTCCCGCACCCGGATCTTCACCGGCAGAGAGGTGAACAGCGTTCCGACGCAGCATGTTTCCCTCGCTGACGCGCTGCCGATGCTGCTGTCGCCGGCACCCGGCGACACGGCGCATCGATCGGTCGCGTTCTGGGCCGCCTCCGCCCGCACCGCCGTCGGATACCTCGAGGCGGGCAAGGTCCTGCCCTCGGTCACACCGCACGGCCGCGACGTCTGGCGGCTCGGCACCCTCGACGACGAGGACGCATCGCACCTGCGTCTGCTGGCCGCCGCGCTCCCGCCCGAAGCTCGCGCCATCCCGCTCGGGGATCCGCGCGCCGACGGTGTTCGCCTCCCCGCCGCCGCGGACGTCCTGCGCGACTTCCTCACCTCGGTCGTCGACACCGTCCCGCGACTCGGTTCGCCCGCCGACGCCGGCCCCTACCTGGCCTGGGATGCCGACCCCTCCCCGGAACTGCAGGCGTGGGCGGACGCCCTCACACCCGAGGCGATCGCGCTGTCGTTGCGGATCGACCCCGTCGATCCCGGCGCGGTGGATCTCTCGGACAGCGAATTCGACGCCACGGTCCAGGTGCACGGCGTCGCGCGGCCCGGAGTGGTGTGCGACGCCGTGGACCTGTGGCGGCATCCGACGCTCGCCGAATCCGCGTTCGCTTCCGACCCGCGGATCGAGGTTCTCGGTGCCCTCCGCCGCGCGGCCCAGGACTGGGCTCCGCTCGAAGATCTGTTGCGGGCGGAGACGCCGCACCGCATCCGGCTCGAGGACGACGACCTGGGCTCCCTCGCCGGGGACGCCGGCCGTCGGCTGCGCGAGCGGGGCGTCCAGATCCATTGGCCGCGCGCACTGGTCGCCCAGACGTCGACCCGCATCATCCTCGGCGACCCCGGATCCCGGGAGGGCGCAGCCGCTTTCGGCGGCGACCGTGCCTTCGACTTCGACTGGCGCGTCGCGGTGGGCGAAAACGTGCTCACGCGGGAGGAGATGGAAGAGCTGGTGTCGGCGAAGCGGGCAGTCGTGAAACTCCGCAACCGGTACGTCGTCGCGGACGCGGAGACGATACGAAAGACCCTCCTGCGGCGGACCGGAACCATGACGGCCGTCGAGGCCCTTCGGGCCGCGCTGACCGGCCGGGCCAGGCGCGGCGAGGACGACGTCCGCGTCGACTCCTACGGGGCGGCCGCGGCGGTGGCGCGGGAGCTGTCGGACGGGGATCCGGAGCCCGTGCCGGTCCCCGCAGCCCTGCGCGCGCAACTGCGGGACTACCAGTTGACCGGCTTCCGCTGGCTCGCCGGGCTCACGTCACGGGGCCTGGGCGCCTGCCTCGCCGACGACATGGGCCTGGGAAAGACGTTGACCCTCATCGCGCTTCACCTGCACCGGCAGCAGGACCCGGACACGGCGGGACCCACACTCGTGGTCTGTCCCGCGTCCCTGCTGGGGAACTGGCGGCGGGAGATCGAGCGTTTCGCACCGGGCACCGGTGTCCTCGTCCACCACGGTCCGAGCCGCCGGCCTCCCGGTGAGACGGTCGCGGACGGCAGCGACACCGTCGTCCTCACCACGTACGCGACGATGCGGCTCGATTGCGAAGTTCTCGCCGGGACGACGTGGGGTCTGGTCGTCGCGGACGAGGCCCAGCATCTGAAGAACCGGTCCGCAGCCGTGACGCGGGCGCTGCGGACCATTCAGGGACAGGCGCGCGTCGCCCTCACCGGCACTCCGGTGGAGAACCGGCTCAGCGACCTCTGGTCGATCCTCGACGGCGTCACCCCCGGTCTCCTCGGCCCCTACGCGCAGTTCCGGCGCCGCTACGACGGCTCGTCAGAGATGGACGGGCCCGACGGCGCGGCGGAGTTGGCGGCATTGATCTCACCGTTCGTCCTCCGGCGCAGGAAGTCGGATCCGGGGATCGCCCCCGAGCTTCCACCGAAGACGGAGATCGACCTCGACGTCACTCTCACCCCGGAGCAGGCCGGCATGTACGAGGCGCTCGTCCGCGACGCCATGGAGCGGATCGAGACGAGCGAGGGCATCGGGCGGCGCGGCAGCATCGTGTCGCTGCTGACCGGTCTGAAGCAGATCTGCAATCACCCGGCTCAGTACCTCGGCCAGGAGCACGCCACGCTCACCGGCCGTTCCCACAAGATCGGTCTGCTCGACGAGCTGATCGATACCAACCTGTCGGAGGGCGGCCGTTCCCTCGTGTTCACCCACTTCACCACGATGGGACGACTGCTGCGACGGCACCTGACGACGCGCGGGGTGACGTGCGAGTTCCTGCACGGAGGCACGTCCGTCGGGGCCCGGGAGGACYTCGTCGAACGCTTCCAGAACGGCGACGTCCCCGTCCTGATCCTGTCCCTCAAGGCCGCAGGCACCGGGCTGAACCTCACCCGGGCCGATCACGTCGTCCACTTCGACCGCTGGTGGAACCCGGCGGTCGAGGACCAGGCCACCGATCGTGCGTACCGCATCGGTCAGACCCACCCGGTTGTCGTGCACCGGCTCGTCACCGCGGGAACCATCGAGGAACGCATAGCCGCCATGCTCGCGTCCAAGCGGCAACTCGCCGACTCGGTTCTGTCGCACGGCGCCGCCGCCTTCACCGAGCTGACCGACGGCGAACTCGCCCGGCTGGTGGCCCTGAGCCCCGACTACGACTTCGGAGGTGACCTGTGACCGACGCCATCACGCATCCCCGCTTCCCTGCGCAGAAGGGCCGGCGCACGCGCGGCAGGACCTGGTGGGCGCAGCGCTGGGTTGACGACGTCGAGCAGGCCGCGCTCGACTCGAACACACTGAAGCGCGGACGCGCCTATGCCCGTGGCGGACTGGTCGGTCCGCTCACGTTCGCGCCCGGGCTCGTCTCCGCGGACGTGCACACCGACGACGAGAGCCTGCACGTGCGGATCCGGGTGGACCCGCTGGACGAGCGACAGTGGGGCGAGGTGCTCGCGACTCTCGCGTCGCGGAGCGGTCACGTCGCCCAGTTGTCGAGTGGGACGCTCCCCCGCGAACTCGACGAGGATCTCGCAGCCGTCGACGTGTCACTGATTCCGTCGATGTTCGACGCCGATGCGACCTGCACCTGCGAGGAGTGGGACGTGCCGTGCCGCCACGCCGCTGCGGTGCTGTATCAGGCCGCGTGGGTCCTCGACGACGACCCGCTGCTGTTCTTCCTGCTGCGCGGACGCGAGGGACAGGAGATTCTGCAACGCAGGCACGGCACGCACCCGGAGACGTCCCGGTCGTCCTTCGACGATGCATGCGTCCCGGTGCCCGCAACGGACGCCTACGCCGCAGTGCCCGGACCGCTTCCGGCGCCGCCGCGCCCCGGCGGAAGCCCGGTGCGGCCATGCTGGCTGGACGGCGCTCCCCCCGAAGTTCGGGCCGACGCCGTCTGGTCTGCGATCGTCACTGCGATTTCGCGATACGGAGACCATGTCTGAGGTCGTCCGCCGGCCCGGGCACCAGGCTGGGTGCGACCACCCGGGCCCCGGTCGCCGGATACGGCGTGCAGATCTGGACGTCGTGCACGAAGCACCAGCGCCAGTTGTCCCCCGCATGGAGCGACTGGACGATCGGATGACCGCTGAGTTCCGCGTGATGTCGCGCGTGCCGCATCGGTGATCCGTCACTGCATCCGACATAGCCGCACGTCAGGCACAACATCAGGTGCTCCCAGCGGGTACCGAGTGCGAGACAGCCCTCGCACCCGTCCGACGTGTGCGCGACGACATCGCGAGTCATGTTCAGATCGGGATCGTGCCAATTATTGGATTGGGTCATAAGTGCCACCCCTCAGTTACCAAGATTGGCGGCTGATCCGTCTCGCCACATGGTCACAGCGGAACGAAAGAATCCCCCGAAATCCGGCCCCGCTGGACAGCGTCCCGGTTTCGACGGCGCAAAACGGGGTAGTTCCATGCCATGGATCTGGATGCAGCCCCAGACCCGAGGGTGGGTCACACCCCGCGGGCCACGAACCTGTCTGCGGTGCTGGCCGTGACCGCACACATGCACGACTGCGGGAATCGGGACGAGATCCTGTCCCTGCTCGCCGAAGCCCTCCCCGAACTCGGCCCATTCTCGGTCGAACCCGTGACCGTGCTGACGGGCGAAGTCCCCGACGACGACGTCTGGCGGCACCGCGTGTTGCTCGACGATTCGTGGTCCCGGCCGGTGTCGCTGACACTGCGGGCCGACTACCCGCCGACGCCGGTGCAGGCGACGCTCCTCGAGTTGTTGATTCAGCACACGGGGTCGGCCCTGCGCGCCGCGTCGCTCCGCTCCCGGGCCGCCACCCAGGAACGCCAACTGCGCGAGGCCACGGACGAGATCACCGCGATCGGCACGAGAGCCGCGCGGCTCGAGGAGGAAGCGAAGATCCACAGCACGTTCGGGCGACTCGCCGCGACCGGCGCCGAGGAGACCGCCATCGCCGAGACCCTCCACGAGGTGACCGGACTCGCCGTCGGTATCGAGGACGCGTTCGGCAATCTTCGTGTGTGGTCCGGCCCGGACGCGTCCGGGCCGGCACCCCGGTACCGCAAGGTCGGCGGCGGGAACCGGGTCGACGTCCTGCGCCGGGCCGCGATGGAGGGGCGGCCGCTGCGGGACGACAACCGGATCGTGCAGGTGGTCCGGCCTGGCCAGACACTTCTCGGTGTCCTGTATCTGTCCGACCCGGATCACCGCGCCACCGATCTCGACACCTTCGCACTCGAGCACGCCGCGACGATGCTCGCCGTGGACATGGCACACCGCAGATCGCTCGCCGAGACGGAGGCACGGCTGAGCCGCGACCTGGGTGCCGACCTACTGGCCGGCACCGACGACGACAGCGCCTACTCGCGGGCCGACGCGCTCGGCTACGACCTGCACACACCGCAACGCGTCCTGGTCGTCCACTGGGGTCCGGACACGTCCGTCGAGTCCGTCACCGAGGCGTTCCGTCGTCACCTGACGGCCACCGACTCGTCAGCCCTCCTCGTTCACGGCAACGAGCAGCGAACCGGCGTCCTCGCCGCAGTCATGGACACCAAGACGGACGTGAACACCGTCTTCTCAGCGTTGGAGAAGTCGCTTGGCCCCGCCGTCGGTGTGGTCGGGGTCGGATCCGAATGCACCTCTCCCAGCACACTCCCCGACTCGTACACCCACGCGATTCGCGCCCTCGAAATACGAAAGCAGTCGAACTCGCCTCGCGGTGTGGCACAGTTCGACGAACTCGGCGTCTACCGCATTCTCGACTCGCACAGCAGCACCGGAGATGTCGAGGCGTTCGTGCAGGAATGGCTGGGCCCCCTGCTCGACTACGACCGGCAGCACCGCAGCACGATGACGGCCACCCTCGCCCAATACCTCGAATGCGGCGGCAAGTACGACGAGACCGCGCAGGCCCTCAGGATCCACCGCAGCACACTCCGGTACCGGATGTCCCGCATTCACGAACTGACCGGGCGTGATCTCCGCAGTGTCGACACACGCCTGAATCTCCATCTGGCGTCACGGGCGCTGCAGGTCCTGGCCGGCGGTACACCGGGGTGAAAAGGTGTGCGCGGCAACGGCTGCCGTCGGCAAAAGTGTTGTGAAATGCCGAAAGCCCCCCAACATGGTTGGGGGGCTTTCGGTAACGGATGTTCGGCGGTGTCCTACTCTCCCACACCCTGTCGGGTGC
>NZ_JBFUHV010000194.1:0-14955 GCF_056402215.1 Rhodococcus sp. P4_B6
AAGAACCTCGTCGACGCGGGCATCCCCGAGGACCAGATCCAGAAGATCATCTACGACCCCAACGCGCAGTCGTTCAACTCCGAGGTCGACCAGGTCAAGGACTTCGCGCCCGACGCCGTCGCGGTGGTGGGATTCGAGGAGTCGGCGAAGATCATCACCCGGATGCACGAGGTCGGCATCGGCCCGTCCGACGGCATGAAGGTCTACGGCGTGGACGGCAACATGGGTAACGCACTCGGCGAGTCGGTGGCGGCGCCGCTGCTCGACGGCATGCAGGGCACCACCCCGCTCACCGACGTCGGCCCGGCCTTCCAGGATCGTCTCAAGGGCATCAACCCGGGGCTGATCGACTTCAACTACGCCGGTGAGTCCTACGACGCCGTGGTCATTGCCTCGCTCGCCGCGGAAGCCGCGAAGTCGACGGCGGGTCGCGACATCGCCGCGAACATCAACAACGTCACCGAGGGCGGCACGCCGTGCACGTCGTACCAGGAATGCCTGCCGCTCGTGCAGGCCGGAACGGACATCGACTACAACGGCATCACCGGCAAACTCGACTTCGCCGCAGCCGGCGAGCCGTCCATCGGTTCGTACGGCAAGCTGAAGTTCGGTGCCGACAACAAGCTGACGACGGACGGGTACATCGTCGTCGGCGGGTGATCGCACTCGTCTGAAACGAACTGTGGGCCAGGGAAACCTGGCCCACAGTCGTGTCCGGATCCGCTGGGACTACTTCTTCTCCTGGCTGCCCGCGAGGGTGCCGAGGTACAACTCGATCACCTTCGGGTCGTGCATCAGGTTGGGCCCCGAGTCGGTATAGGCGTTGCGGCCCTGGTCGAGGACGTAGCCGCGGTCGCAGATCTGCAGGCACCGCCGGGCGTTCTGTTCCACCATGATCACCGAGACACCCGCCGCGTTGATTCTCTTGCAGCGGATGAACACCTCGTCCTGGAACATCGGGGACAGTCCGGCGGACGGCTCGTCGAGCAGCAGCACGGACGGATCCATCATCAGCGCCCGGCCCATGGCGACCATCTGCCGCTCACCGCCGGACAGGGCGCCCGCCTTCACCTTCTTCCGCTCGACGAGCAGCGGGAACAGGTCGCCGACGAACGCGAACCTCTCCGCGAAGCGCTTGGGGCGCAGATACATCCCCATCTCGAGGTTCTCCTCGATGGTGAGCGACGGAAAGACGTTCTGCGTCTGCGGGACATAGCCGACGCCCTTCTGCACGAGAACGTGGGCCGGTTTGGACGTGATGTCCTCACCGCGCAGGGTCACCGAGCCCTCACGCACCGGGATCAACCCGAACAACGACTTCAGGAGAGTGGACTTGCCGGCGCCGTTGGGGCCGATGATGCCGACGATCTCACCCTCGCGCAGGAAGAAATTGCATTCGCGGAGGATGTTGACGCCCGGGATATACCCGGCCACCACACCGTCCGCGCGGACGAGGGCACCCTCGGCGAGCCGGGCGTGCTCCTCGGGTGTGGCCGCGAATTCCGCTGGGGTCGGTTCGGTCATGAGTTCTCACGCCTCAGGTCGGTGATGTCGGGTTCGGAGAGGTCGCCGCCGGTCTCGAGGGTTTCGGCCTCGGCGCTCTCGAGTGCCTCGGCCAGAACGGCCGTCGCGCCCACCGGATTCCCCTCGTCGTCGAACTCGAGTGCCTGATCGTGGTGGCTGCCCAGGTACGCGTCGACCACCGCGCTGTTGGACGAGAGGTGTTCCGGGGTGGATTCGGCGATCACACTGCCCTGCGCCATCACCACCACCCAGTCGCTGATGTCGCGGATGACGTCCATGTCGTGTTCGACGAACACCACGGTCATGCCCTCGTCCCGAAGCGATTTGATGTGGCCCAGCAGGCTCTGGGTGAGCGCCGGGTTCACGCCGGCCATCGGCTCGTCGAGCATCACCACGGTCGGCTCGGTCATCAGCGCCCGCGCCATCTCGAGCAGCTTGCGCTGACCGCCGGACAGCGAACCGGCGAGATCGTCGGACTTGGTGTCGAGTGTGAACCGCGCGAGCAGTTCGTTGGCCCGTTCGGTGACGGCGCGTTCCTGCGCCTTCCACGTCCATGGCAGCAGCGTGTTGACAATCCGCTCGCCGCGCTGCCCGGTGGCGCCGAGCCGCACGTTGTCGAGCACCGTCAGCTTCGACAGCGCCTTGGTGAGCTGGAACGTGCGGACGACACCGCGGCGGGCCACCTGGTGCGGATACATCCGGCCGAGGGACTGGCCGTCCATCGACCACGTACCGCTGTCCGGCCGGTCGAAACCGGTGAGCAGGTTGAACAGGGTGGTCTTGCCCGCGCCGTTCGGACCGATCAGTCCGGTGATGCAGCCGCGCTGGATCTCGAGATGCGCCACGTCGACGGCCTTGAGCCCGCCGAATGTGCGGGACACGTTGTCGACGAGAAGGATCGGGTCGGGTTTGGATGCGCCGGGGGAGTGCGGGACGTCGGTGAAGATCGAGGCCCGTTGCTCGGCGGTGAGCACCGTGTCGGTCTGCAGATGATCCGGCAGTCTGTGGTCAGGCATTGAGCTGCACCTCCCGCTTGTTGCCCAGTATGCCCTGCGGCCGGAAGACCATGAGCACCGCGATCATGATGCCGAGCAGGACGAAGCGCATGGCCCCGACCTGCTGTTCCGTCAGCGGCAGCAGCGGCTCCGGACCGGAGATGGCCTGGCGCAGCAGTGCGTCCGGGATGGCCAGCAGGAACCAGAACAGCATCGCTCCGACCACCGGTCCGAAGACGGTGGCCGCGCCGCCGAGGATGAGGGCGCCGAACGCGAAGAACGTCTGGGCGGTGGAGTAGAAGTCGGGGTTGATCGACTTGGTCTGCAGTGCGTTGAACACACCGCCGAGCCCGCCGATCATGCCGCCGAGGACCAGCGCCTGCATCTTGTAGACGAAGACGTTCTTGCCGAGGGCGCGCGCGGCGTCCTCGTCCTCGCGGACCGCCTTGAGGACGCGGCCCCACGGGCTGTGCGTGAGGAGGTACACGAACCCGCACAGCACCAGGACGAGAGTCCAGCCGACGACCATCGACCACAGGTCGTCGCCGTAGAACTTCACCCCGAGGAAGTTGTACTGCTTACCGGAGTCGAACGGGCTGAGCGTGGTGAACGGATCGGCGAAGCCGAACAGGCCGTTGGTGGAGCCGGTGATCGAATCCGAAGCGGTGGAGCGGAATATCAGCCGCAGGATCTCGGACGCGGCGATCGTGACGATGGCGAGGTAGTCGGCCCGCAGCCGCAGCGTCGGGATACCGAGGACGACGGCCAGCAACCCGGCGGCGACGAGACCGACGAGGATGCCGACCCACAGCGGCTGCTGGTAGGTGACGGTCATGATCCCGACGCCGTAGCCGCCGAGGAGTGCGAAACCGATCTGACCGAAGTTCAGCAGCCCGGCGTAACCGAAGTGCAGGTTGAGGCCGATTGCCAGCAGCGCGTAGAAGATCGCGGACGGGCCGATCAGCTGGGCGAGCGAGACCTGGAGTGCTCCTGCGATGTCCATGCCCTCACCCGATCCTTTGCCGGCTGCCGAGAATGCCCTGAGGCCGGACGACCAGGATGACGATCAAGATGAGCAGTCCTCCGATGTACTTGAGGTCGGGGTTGATCACCAGCGTCGACAGCTGGACGAGCAGACCGACGATCACACAGCCGAGCAGCGCGCCGTAGGCGGTGCCGAGTCCGCCGAGGGTGATGCCGGCGAACATCAGCAGCAGGAGTTTGAAACCCATCTCCCACTGCACGCGGCCGCCGAGTTCGGAGATGCCGAACAGGACGCCGCCGAGCGCGGCCAGGCCGCCGCCGAGCCCCCACACGAAGCGGATCACCCGTTCGACGTCGATGCCGGAGGACGCGGCCAGGTCGCGGTTGTCGGACACCGCCCGCATGGCCTTGCCGATGCGCGTCTTCTGCAGCAGCAGGGCCACTCCGACGAGGACGACGAGGCTGATTGCGATGCACACGAGGTTGGCGTCGGTGATCGCGATCGGACCCCAGTGCCGCTCCACCTGCGCCTGGTAGTCGACGAACGGCTCCGCGCGATCGGAGAAGAAGATCAGGATCAGGTAGCGCAGGGAGATCGCGAGCCCGATCGACACCACCAGCTGGGCTATCAGGCCGGTCTTGCGTTTTCGCAGCGGTTTCCAGATCGCGGCGTTGTTCAGCAGGCCGATCAGGATCCCCACGAACACCGCGAGGACGGTGGCCGGGATCAGCTGCACACCGAACGTCACGTTGATCACCCACGCCGCGACCGCGCCGAGGGTGACGAGTTCGCCGTGCGCGAAGTTCGTCAGGCCGGTGGTGCCGTAGATCAGGCTCAGCCCGACACCGGCGATGGCGATGACGAGACCGAACCGGAGTCCGTCGATGGTCTGGCGAATCAGTTTCTCGTAGAACGGCACCCCGGAACCGGTGCGGGCCTCGCCGAACGAGAAGATCACCGTGTTGGTGCGACCGGCCACCACTTCACGCTGCACCGTGCCCTGCACGCTGACATTGTCGGGAAGCGAGTCCGCCACGATCTCGAACGTGTACGTGCCGGGCGCGACCTGGACTTCCCAGCGGCCGTTCGCCTCCGACGTCGCCTTCGCCACCTCGTTGCCCGACGAATCGAGAGCGCGCACCTCGACGTCCGCGAGCCGTTCGCCGGCGTTGTTCAGATTGCCGCTGACCCGCACCGCGTTCTCCGGGGGCGCCGGTTGCTGACTGGTTGCGGTCGGTGGGGGCGGTGGGGTGGGTTCCTGCGCCGCCGCGGGACCGCCGAAGGCGATCGCCGCGACGAGGCCGAGTAGGACGAGGACGAACGCACGGCCGAGTTGCCGGGTGACCGGACCTCGTCTCGTGCGGTTCCTCGCGGATGTCGGTCGCGTACTCACTGCTGGGAGTCGCTTCCTCACGGTTGGGGCCACGCAGGTCCTCCGGAAACGTGTAGATCGGTCAGGAACGTGCTGCGACGGGCTCGACTACCGCCCGTGCCGCAATTTCCGGACTCTAACGGCTCCGGTCGCGCGAAATGGGGTTCTCGGATTTCCGGCACGTTTCGGTTGGGTATCGAACCATCCGGCTGATCGGTGTCGGATCCGCTCCCTAGACTGGGCAACCGTGAGCCCTGCAACCACCCCCCGGTCCACCACGTCCCCCGCGTCCGGCGCAGCCGCGCCGTCCGACGATCGCCCCACCCTGATGCTGCTCGACGGCCATTCGCTGGCCTTCCGTGCGTTCTACGCCCTGCCCGCCGAGAACTTCAAGACGCACAGCGGTCAGGTCACCAACGCCGTCTACGGGTTCACGTCGATGTTGATCAATCTGCTGCGCGACGAACAGCCCACCCATGTGGCGGCGGCGTTCGACGTGTCCCGGCAGACGTTCCGGGCCGAGAAGTTCCCCGAGTACAAGGCCAACCGCAGCAAGGCCCCGGACGAGTTCAAGGGGCAGGTCGAGATCATCAAGGACGTCCTCGGGGCCCTCGGCATCCCGGTGATGGCCGAGGAGGGCTTCGAGGCCGACGACATCATCGCCACGCTCACCACCCAGGCGGAGGTGCTCGGGTACCGCGTCCTGGTGGTGACCGGCGACCGGGACTCGCTCCAGCTGGTGACCGACGGGGTGACGGTGCTCTACCCGAAGAAGGGCGTCTCGGACCTCACCCGGTTCACGCCGGCGGCCGTCGAGGAGAAGTACGGGCTCACACCTGCGCAGTACCCCGACTTCGCGGCCCTGCGCGGCGACCCGAGCGACAACCTGCCGGGCATCCCCGGGGTGGGGGAGAAGACCGCCACCAAGTGGATCAAGGAGTACGGCGATCTCGTCGGGCTGGTCGACAACGTCGACAAGGTTCGGGGCAAGGTCGGTGACGCGCTGCGGGAGAACCTGCCGAACGTCCTGCTCAACCGTGAGCTCACCGAGATGGTGCGCGACGTCCCGCTGCCGTACACCCCGGACCAGCTGATGCTCGCCCAGTGGGATCGGGAGAAGATCCACGCGCTGTTCGACGACCTCGAGTTCAAGGTGCTGCGCGACCGGCTGTTCGCGACGCTCGCCCCGGTCGAAGCCGAGGCGGAGGAGGGCTTCGAGGTGCGCGGCAGTGCGCTCGAGCCGGGTGCGGTCGCGGACTGGCTGTCGGCGCACGCGTCGGCGGGCGAGCGGTCCGGGGTGTCGGTGGTCGGCACCCGCACCCCGTACGGCGGCGACGTGACGGCCCTCGCCGTCGCAGCCGCCGACGGCGAGGGCGCGTACATTGCCACCGCGTCCGCCACCCCGGAGGACGAGAAGGCGCTCGGCGACTGGCTCGCGGACGCGACCCAGCCTAAGGCCCTGCACGAGGCCAAGTGGGCGATGCACGCGCTGCGCGGACGCGGCTGGATGCTCGGCGGTCTCACCAGCGACACCGCGCTGGCGGCGTACCTGGTGCGCCCCGGGCAGCGGACGTTCAACCTCGACGACCTGTCGCTGCGCTATCTGCGCAGGGAACTGCGAGTGGAGGAGACCGGGCAGGAGCAGCTGTCGCTGCTCGACGACGCCGATCAGGTCGACGCCGAAGCCGCCGAGACCGAGATTCTCCGTGCCCGCGCCGTCCTCGACCTCGCGGCCGCGCTCGACACGGAACTCGAGAACATCGAGTCGACGGCCCTGCTGTCCGAGATGGAGTTGCCGCTGCTGGCGGTGCTGGCCGACATCGAGGCGTCCGGTATCGCCGTCGACGGCGACCACCTGCACGACCTGCAGAGCCGGTTCGCGGCCGAGGTGTCCGAGGCGGCGGAGGCGGCCTACGGGGTCATCGGCAAGCAGATCAACCTCGGGTCACCCAAGCAGCTGCAGGTCGTGCTGTTCGACGAGCTGGAGATGCCCAAGACGAAGAAGACGAAGACCGGCTACACCACGGACGCCGAGGCGCTGCAGAACCTGTTCGAGAAGACGTCGCACCCGTTCCTCGAGCACCTTCTCGCGCACCGCGACGCGACGCGGCTGAAGGTGACCGTCGACGGTCTGCTGAAGACGGTCGCCGAGGACGGCCGGATCCACACGACGTTCAACCAGACGGTCGCCGCCACCGGCCGGTTGTCGTCCACCGAGCCCAATCTCCAGAACATCCCGGTGCGCACGGACGCGGGCCGTCAGATCCGTGACGGGTTCGTCGTCGGCGAGGGCTTCGACTCGCTGCTCACCGCAGACTACAGCCAGATCGAGATGCGGATCATGGCGCACGTGTCCGGCGACGAGGGCCTGATCGAGGCGTTCAACACCGGCGAGGATCTGCACAGCTTCGTCGGTGCCCGCGCGTTCGGCGTGCCGATCGAGGAGGTCACCCCCGAGCTGCGCCGCCGCGTGAAGGCGATGTCGTACGGGCTGGCGTACGGGCTCAGCGCGTTCGGTCTGGCGGCGCAGCTCAAGATCTCGACCGAAGAGGCCAAATCGCAGATGGAGGCGTACTTCGCCCGGTTCGGTGGGGTGCGTGACTACCTGCACGAGGTCGTGGAACAGGCCCGCAAGGACGGCTACACGTCGACGCTGTACGGGCGCCGCCGCTACCTGCCCGACCTCACCAGCGACAACCGCCAGCGGCGGGAGGTCGCCGAGCGTGCCGCGCTCAACGCCCCCATCCAGGGCACGGCCGCCGACATCATCAAGGTCGCGATGATCGACGTGCAGCGTTCGCTGCGCGAGGCGGGTCTGAAGTCGCGCATGCTGCTGCAGGTGCACGACGAACTGGTGCTCGAGGTCGTCGAAGCGGAACGGGACCAGGTGGAACAGCTGGTCCGCGACAAGATGGCCTCGGCCATCGAACTGTCGGTGCCGCTCGACGTGTCCGTCGGCACCGGTCGCAGCTGGGACGCCGCCGCGCACTAGGCGGCGGTCCTCCGCTCGGTTCGGCCGCGGCGGTCCTACGCCCTATTCGGCGGGGGCCTGCTCGGCGATCTGCTTGCGCACCTCGTCCATGTCGAGGGCCTTGACCTGCGTGAGAAGATCCTCGAGCGCCGCGGGCGGCAGCGCACCCGGCTGACTGAACACCAGCACACCCTCGCGGAACGCCATGATGGTCGGGATCGAGCGGATGTTCGCGGCGGCGGCGATGCCCTGCTCCGCCTCGGTGTCGACCTTGGCGTGTACGACGTCGGGGTGCTGCTCCGACGAGGCCTCGAAGGTGGGGGCGAAGGAGCGGCACGGTCCGCACCACGATGCCCAGAAGTCGACCAGAACGACGTCGTTGCCGGTCACGGTCTCGTCGAAGTTCTGCTGAGTCAGAGTCTTGGTGGCCACGAGGGTCCTTTCGATCGGTGGGTCTGCCTGTGCAACGCCGCGTCGCCGTCGATTCTTCCCTGCGGGTTCCTCACCCGGTGCGCTCCGTGTCCCGGAACGTGCGGCGGTACGCCTGCGGGGTGGTGTGGCGCAGCCGCAGGAAATGCTGCCGCAGCACCGCACCACCGCCGAAGCCGACGCGTTCGGCGATCACGTCGACCGAAAGGTCCGAGTTCTCGAGCAGGTGCTGCGCGGCCAGCACCCGCTGGTCGCTGAGCCAGCGGGCCGGGGTGGTTCCGGTCTCGGCCTGGAATCGTCGCGCGAACGTCCGGGGCGACATGTTGGCCTTGGCCGCCACCGCGGTCACCGTGAGGTCGAGGGCGAGGTGCTCGGTCATCCAGTCGAGCAGCGGCCCGAGGGTGTCGATCGTCGTCGACGGCAGCGGCATCGCCACGTACTGCGCCTGGCCGCCGTCGCGGTGCGGCGGGACGACCATGCGCCGGGCGATCACGTTGGCCACCTTGCTGCCCTGTTCCTTGCGCACGATGTGCAGGCACAGGTCGATGCCGGCGGCGGTGCCGGCGCTGGTCAGGACCGGATCGTCGTCGACGTAGAGGACGTTCGGGTCGACGGTGGCCGCCGGGTGGAGTTCGGCGAGCCGCCGGGCGTGCCGCCAGTGGGTGGTGCACTTGCGTCCGTCCAGCAGTCCGGCGGCCCCGAGCACGAACGCGCCGCTGCACAGGCTGGCGACCTTGGCGCCGCGGTCCACCGCGGCCCGGAGTTTGTCGAGGAGAGGATCCATGTGCGGGGCAGGCTCCTTCGCGCACAGGTAGGAGCCGTCGTCCTCGGCGTAGGTGCCGCCCGCGGGAACGACGATGAGGTCGGCGTCGTCGAGCCGGTCGAGGTCGTACGGGACGTCGATGCCGTATCCGAAACGGGTGCGGATGGGTTCCGGTGAGCCGGCGACGAGGGAGAAGTCGTAGGTGGGCAGGCCGTCGTCGGATCGGTCGAAACCGAACACCTCGCAGGCGACGCCGAGTTCGAACGCCTCGGTGAGCGGCATGAGGGGTACGACGACCTTTTTCAGCACCAACCCAGTATGGCAGGAAAACGATCAACTATGTCTTTTCTGCCACTTTTGCTCGGAGGCCGAGAGAACCAGGCTGAAGGCATGACAATCCTGGTCGTGGTACTCCTCGTGTTCCTGGCGCTCGACGCGCTGGCGCTTGCCGGCCGCACGCCCGACACCCACAACGAAGTCATCCAGCACGGAGACTTCCGGTTTTGAGAGGGAATCCGGCGGTTCAGTACGCGGGCACGGCGCTCGCCTGGGGCGCGAGTTTCCTCTTCATCAAGGTCGGTCTCGAAGGCCTGTCCTTCACCCAGGTCGTGCTGTGGCGACTCGTGTTCGGGGCGGTGACCCTCGGCGCCGTCCTCGGAATCACCCGGACGCGGCTGCCGCGCGAAGCGGCGACCTGGGCGCACCTGTCGGTGCTGGCCGTCGCGCAGTGCCTGCTGCCGTGGCTGCTGTTCAGCTGGGCCGAGCAGAGCATCAGTTCGGGGCTGGCCAGCATCTACAACGCCACTACACCGCTGATGACTATGTCGGTGGCCCTGGCATTCCTGCCAGGGGAGAAGCTCACGGACGCAAAGTTGTTCGGTCTCCTGCTCGGGTTCACGGGTGTGGTCGTGGTGCTGGCGCCGTGGCAGTCGGGGATTCTCGGCAGCGTCCCCGCCCAACTCGCGTGCCTCGGCGCCACCGCGTCCTATGGCGTGGCACTGGTCTACCTGAGGCGGTTCATCCTCCCGCGCGGCGTGAGCACTCCGACCATCGCGTTCATGCAGGTGTCGATCGCCGCAGCCGCCATGGTGCTCGCCACCCCGTGGGTCGCGAGCACACCGATGCACCTGACCCCCGCGATCGTCGCGTCGATGATCGGGCTCGGGGCGTTCGGCACGGGACTGGCGTTCGTGTGGAACACGAACGTGGTGCGCGGCTGGGGGCCCACCGCGGCGTCCACCGTCACCTACCTGACCCCGGTCGTCGGCGTCGTGCTCGGCGCGGTCGCGCTCGACGAGCACATCTCCTGGAACCAGCCCGTCGGGGCGCTCGCGGTGATCGCGGGAATCGTCGTCACCCAACGGTCTTCGCGAAGGGCCGCCGCGACGATCACCGCGCGCACACCGTGATCACGGGGGTGCCGTCACCACCCACTCGCGTTTGGCGTCCCCGTCCCACCGGCGCACCACCGACGCCCGGCCGACGATGTCGCCGCCGTCGAGCAGCCGCGCGGCCTCCGGGATCTGATCCGCAGGCAGTCGCCGCGCGAGGGTCACGTGCGGCGTCCACTCGCCCGGCCGGATGTGCGGCGTGACCTCCGTGGCATGTTCCGCGAGATCGAACACGCTGCGGTGCAGGGACAGCAGGGCCTTCGACGGCACCACCAACCGGGACAGCGTGACGTGCCTGCCCCCGAACATCACGAGCCCGCCCAGCCGGATGTGGAACGAGGGCGTCGCGATCCGGCGGCCCAGCAGTTCGTCGATCTCGGTTGGGATATGGCGTGCCACGAACAGGGTGATGTGGGGCCGATTCGATTCGGCGCGAACCCGGGTGCGGCTGGGCATCCCCGCATCCCACAGGCGTTGCCACTCGGCGCGCACGGCAACGTCGGTCGCTTCGTCGAACAGCAGTTCCACCGACTGGACCATGGTAGGCAATGATGGCCTCATGAGCGGTGCTACGGCAAACATTTCCGGTACCCGGGTCGGGGTGCTCCTCGGCGACGGCATCGGTCACGAGATCGTTCCGGCGACCCAGCGGGTGGTCTCGGCCGCGGTGACCGCGGCGGGAGGCGGCGACGTCGACTGGGTGGAACTGCCCCTCGGCCTGGGCGCCATCGAGTCGCACGGAACGCCGATCCCCGACTCCACGCTGTCCGCGCTGGACGAACTCGACGCCTGGATCCTCGGTCCGCACGACAGCGCCGCCTACCCGGAGCCGTTCCGCGGCCGGCTGACCCCGGGCGGGGTGGTGCGCAAGCGTTTCGACCTCTTCGCCAACATCCGCCCCGCGCGCTCGCTCGAGGGCGTCGCCTCGACGGTGCCGGACATGGACCTCGTGATCGTCCGGGAGAACACCGAAGGCTTGTACGCGGATCGGAACATGTTCGCCGGCAGCGGCGAGTTCATGCCGACTCCCGACGTGGCGTTGGCCGTCGGCGTCGTGACACGGCGGGCGTGTGAGCGCATCGCGCACACCGCATTCGCGCTGGCGCGCACGAGGGCCCGCCACGTCACGATCGTGCACAAGGCCAACGTGCTGTCGATGACCACCGGACTGTTCCGCGACGTCTGCCGGGAGGTGGGGGAGCGCCACTACCCGGACGTGCGGATCGACGACGAGCACGTCGACGCCATGACCGCGCACCTCGTCCGCAGGGGGCGCGACTTCGACGTCGTGGTGACGGAGAACATGTTCGGCGACATCCTGTCGGACCTGACGGGCGAGCTGTCCGGCTCGCTCGGCACGGCCCCGTCGATCAACAGTTCCGAGACGAAGGTGATGGCGCAGGCGGCGCACGGAGCCGCCCCCGACATCGCGGGACGCAACCGGGCCAATCCGACGGCCCTGATGCTGTCGGCCGCGATGATGCTCGAGTGGCTCGGGGACCGCCGCGCCGACCGGCATCTCGGCGGCGCGGCCCACCGTATCCGCGACGCGGTCCGTGCGACGATCGCCTCCGGGGTCGCCACAGCTGACCTGGGTGGACTCGCGTCCACCAGCGAGTTCACCGAGACGGTCCTCGCCCGGACACTGCGTCGCTGAAACCGCCGCCACGGGCCGGGTCAGGCCGTTAATGTTCGGTAACGACGTCCGCAGTTGCGGGTGTCGTGACCTACCGTTCGACTAGTCGGAGTTCGAGAGTTCTCCGTCGCCGTAGCTCGCTCGGTGTACCACGATTCTTGGAGGACATGCCAGTGTCTGGTCGATCCGTCTTCGCGCGAGGCCGCGTGGCCCGCACCATCTGTGCACTGGCGGGTGGCAGTGCTCTGCTGCTCGCCGGCTGCGCCAGCAACACCGAGGGCGGCGGCTCGCCGTCCGGAGAAGACACCGTCGCCGTGGAAGTCGACAAGGTGGATGCCATCGCGGCGACACTGCCCGAGAAGATCG
This sequence comes from Rhodococcus sp. P4_B6, assembly GCF_056402215.1. Taxonomy (NCBI): domain Bacteria; kingdom Bacillati; phylum Actinomycetota; class Actinomycetes; order Mycobacteriales; family Nocardiaceae; genus Rhodococcus; species Rhodococcus sp. P4_B6. The sequence goes on from NZ_JBFUHV010000194.1 coordinate 12,433, forward strand.
CCTCGTCCGGCAAGATCATCGTCGGCGTCAACATTCCCTACTCGCCCAACGAGTTCAAGGATCCGAGCGGCAAGATCGTCGGCTTCGACGTCGACCTCGTGGACGCTGTGGGCAAGGTGCTCGGCGTGACACCGGAGTACACCGAAGCGGACTTCGACAAGATCATCCCGTCGATCCAGGCCGGCAGCTACGACATGGGTATGTCGTCGTTCACCGACACCAAGGAACGCGAGCAGTCGGTCGACTTCACCACCTACTTCAGCGCCGGAGTGCAGTGGGCGCAGCCCGCCGGGAAGTCCGTCGACCCCACCAACGCGTGCGGCCTCCGGGTGGGCGTGCAGACGACCACCATCGAGGACCTCGAAGAGGTGCCCGCCAAGAGCGCGGCGTGCGTGGCCGCCGGTAAGCCGCCCATCGAGATCGTGAAGTTCGACAGCCAGGACGACGCGGCCAACGCCGTCGCCCTCGGCAAGGTCGATGCGATGTCCGCCGACTCGCCCGTCACCGCGTATGCGATCAAGCAGAGCGACGGCAAGATCGAGGCCGCGGGCGAGGTCTTCGACGCCGCGCCGTACGGCTGGCCCGTCGCGAAGGGCTCGCCGCTCGCGCAGACCCTCCAGCAGGCGCTGCAGCACCTCATCGACGACGGCACCTACCGGACGATCGCGGAGAACTGGGGTGTCGAGGCGGGCGTCATCACCACCTCCCAGATCAACGGCGCCACGAGCTGAGCGGTTGACGAGTGTCTGACGTGGAGAAGGCTCCGGGGCGGCCGGGCACCGAGACGGGGCAGGAACCGGAACCCATCAAGGCGATCCCCCTGCGGCGGCCCGGCCGGTGGATCGCCGCGATAGTCGTCGGCCTGCTGCTGGCGCTGTTCGTCAACGGTGCGCGCACCAACGAGGCGTACCGCTGGGACGTCTACGCCCAGTATCTGTTCGACGCCCGGATCTCGGCCGCGGCGTGGAACACCATCCAGCTGACGATCCTGTCGATGGCCATCGCCATCGGCCTCGGTGTCGTGCTCGCCGTCATGCGGCTGTCGCCGAACCCGGTTCTGAAGGCGGCGTCGTGGGGATACCTGTGGATCTTCCGCGGGACCCCGGTCTACGTGCAGTTGGTGTTCTGGGGGCTGTTCCCGTCCATCTACAAGCAGCTTGATCTGGGAATCCCGTTCGTCCACCAGTTCGTGCACATCGACCTGCAGGGAATCAACGCGGCGTTCCTGTTCGCGGTGATCGGGCTGGGACTCAACGAGGCCGCGTACATGGCCGAGATCGTCCGCGCAGGCGTGAACTCGGTCGCCGAGGGGCAGACCGAGGCGTCGGTGGCGCTCGGCATGACGTGGTCGCAGACGATGCGTCGCACGGTTCTGCCACAGGCCATGCGGGTGATCATCCCGCCCACCGGCAACGAGCTGATCAGCATGCTGAAGACGACGTCGCTGGTCACCGCGGTGCCGTACAGCCTGGAGTTGTACGGACGTGCCAGGGACATCTCGGGTGCGAACTTCCAGCCCATCCCGCTGCTGATGGTGGCCGCCACCTGGTACCTCGCCATCACGAGCCTGCTCATGATCGGCCAGTTCTACCTGGAGCGGTACTACTCGAAGGGCGCGTCCCGCAAGCTCACCCCGCGGCAATTGCAGGCGCTCGCCGATGCGCAGGGCAAGCCGCTGGTGATCGAACCCGGTCCCGAAACCCTGCCCGACACACCCGGAGGGGAACGAAAATGACGCCGATGGTCAAGGCGGACCGGGTCTGCAAGAACTTCGGGGCGCTGAAGGTGCTCAAAGGTGTGTCGCTCGAGATCGGCGCCGGCCAGGTCCTGTGCCTGGTCGGGCCGTCCGGTTCGGGCAAGTCGACGTTCCTGCGGTGCATCAATCACCTCGAGCAGGTCAACGCCGGCCGGCTGTACGTCGACGGCGAGATCGTCGGGTACTCCGAGCGGGGCGGCAAGCTCTACGAACTCCACCCCCGGGCGGCGGCGAAGCAGCGCCGCGACATCGGGATGGTCTTCCAGCACTTCAACCTCTTCCCGCACCGGACGGCGCTCGAGAACATCATCGAGGCGCCCATCCAGGTGAAGAAGCTGAGCAAGAAGAAGGCGCTCGAGCGGGGACGGGATCTTCTCGACCAGGTGGGCCTGAGCGAGAAGGCGGACGCGTACCCCGCGCAGCTGTCGGGTGGTCAGCAGCAGCGCGTCGCCATCGCCCGCGCGCTGGCGATGGACCCCAAGCTGATGCTGTTCGACGAGCCGACGTCCGCCCTCGACCCGGAGTTGGTCGGGGAGGTGCTCACCGTGATGAAGGATCTCGCGGCCGGCGGCATGACGATGGTCGTCGTCACGCACGAGATGGGCTTCGCCCGCGAGGTGGCCGACCAGCTGGTGTTCATGGACGCCGGCGTCGTCGTCGAATCGGGCGATCCCCGCGAGTTGCTGGCCAATCCGCAGCACGACCGCACCAAGTTGTTCCTGTCGAAACTGCTCTAGTGGCCTCCGGCCCCGTGAGTACTTCTTAAC
>NZ_JBFUHV010000195.1:0-14820 GCF_056402215.1 Rhodococcus sp. P4_B6
GGACGACGCTGCCCGCCTTCAACACCCCGTGGGCGCCTGCGGCCTTGAGCGCGGCCTCGTCGACCTTGGCGCCGTCCTTGACCTCGGTGCGCAGCCGGGTGATGCAGGCCTCGATCTCGACGATGTTGTCGGCACCGCCGAGGCCGCTGATGATTGCGTCCGCTTTGGACATCGGTTCTCCCTCGTAGTTCGTGTTTGCGCTGCAGGTGATGGTGAGGAATGAGTTAGCTGGATCACATTTGCCTGTTGACATCCTGTGCTCACCTGGTCAAACTAGCAACTGGTTATGACCGGACAGTACCCGTTGGGGGTGCTGGTCCACAATAGTTTTCCCGAAGCCGTACGACGCGCTCGCCGCCACCGGTTTCGGGACTCACCAGACGCCGATTCGGCGACCGACGCGCACAGAGAAGGCCGATATGACTGTCGTAGACAGCCCGAAAAAGGAATCAGCGGTGTTTGCCGGGTTACAGCGCCTCGGGCGCAGCCTGATGCTGCCGATCGCGGTACTACCCGCGGCAGGCATCCTGCTGCGACTCGGCCAGGACGACCTCCTCGGACGATTCGACTCGATGCACACCGCCGCGTCCGTCATCTCCGCGGCCGGCCAGGCCGTATTCACCTGGCTGCCCCTCATCTTCGCTGTGGGCATCGCCATCGGCTGGGCCAAGAAGGCCGACGGTTCCACCGCCCTGGCCGCCGTGGTCGGATACATGGTCATCAACGGCGTGTTCGAGGCCATGTCCCCGGTCGTCCTGGAAGGCAAGACCGATCCGAACGGCGACCAGGCGCTGATCAACTACGGTGTCCTCGCGGGCATCGTGATGGGTCTGCTGTCCGCCATTCTGTGGCAGCGGTTCTACCGCACCAAACTGCCCGACTACCTCGGATTCTTCAACGGCCGCAGGCTCGTTCCCATCCTCACCGCCGTCACCGGTCTCGTCGTCGGCGTCCTCATGGCGTTCCTGTACCCGGCGTTCAACTCCGCCCTGACGTGGGTGGGCGAGACGGTCGCCGAGAACTCGGTGATCGGTGGCGGCGTCTACGGCATGGCCAACCGCCTGCTCATCCCGACCGGACTGCACCACATCCTGAACTCCACCGTGTGGTTCCTCGTCGGCGACTACCAGAACGCGAGCGGAGAACTCGTCCGCGGCGACCTCAACCGGTTCTTCGCCGGCGACCCGAGCGCCGGCATCTTCATGACCGGCTTCTTCCCGATCATGATGTTCGCGCTTCCCGCTGCAGCACTGGCGATCTGGCGCAACGCCCGGCCCTCGCAGAAGAAGGTCGTGGGCGGCATCATGCTGTCCACCGCGCTGACGGCGTTCCTCACCGGGATCACCGAGCCCCTCGAATTCGCGTTCATGTTCGTCGCCTGGCCRCTGTACCTGATCCACGCGTTCCTCACCGGCACCTCGATGGCCCTGGTCAACGCGCTCGGCATCCATGACGGATTCACGTTCTCCGCAGGCTTCTTCGACTACGTCCTCAACTTCGGCAAGGCCACCAACGCGTGGATGCTGATCCCCATCGGGCTCGGGTACGCGGTGATCTATTACGTCCTGTTCAGCTTCGTCATCAAGAAATGGAACCTGCGCACTCCCGGCCGGGAGGACGACGCGGACACCAACACCGACACCGACACGGAAAAGGCAGGTCAGTGAGCATGGCTTCACGAACGGTCCTCATCGGTTCGAAGGTGGGCCTGCACGCCCGCCCCGCCGCGAAGTTCACCCAGGCCGCCGCGGCCGTGCCGGTCCCGGTGCAGATCGCCGTCGGCGAGTCGGCGCCGGTGGACGCGGGCAGCATGCTCGCGGTCATGACCCTCGGCGCCGCATTCGGTACCGAGGTGACGATCACCGCGGAAGGGGAGGGCAGCGAGGACGCCCTCGACCGCCTCGCCGACCTGCTCGCCTCCGACCTCGACGCCGCCTGATGCCGACGACCACGGAACAGGTAGTGCACGGACTCGGGGTGAGTCCGGGGCTGGTCTGCGCGCCCTGGCTCGCGTTCGGGACGCCGGTCGAGACGTCCGCCGAAGACCCTGTCGGCGAATCGGTCCCAGCGGAGATCGCCCGGGTGCGGGACGCCCTCGCGACGGTGTCCGGCGACCTCGAGGCCCGCGCCGCGCAGGTGGACGGCGTCGCGTCCGAGATCCTGCTCGTGTCGGCGGCGATGGCCCGCGACCCGGGAATCGTGTCCGCCGCCGAGGAGAACCTTCGCGGCGGCATGCCGACGGCGCACGCCGTGAGCGTCGCGTTCGAGGGTTACTGCGTCACACTCGAGGCACTCGGGGGGTACATGGCCGAGCGCGTCGCGGACCTGCGCGACCTCGGACATCGTGCGGTCGCGGTGCTGTCGGGAGTGCCGATGCCCGGAATCCCCGACCCCGGATATCCGTTCGTTCTCGTTGCCCGGGACCTGTCGCCCGCGGACACCGCGATGCTCGGCGGCAGCGACGTGGTGGGCCTGCTCACTGCGGAGGGCGGGCCCACGAGCCACACTGCGATACTGGCGAAATCGCTCGGCCTGCCCGCGATCGTGAACTGCGCCGACCTCGACCGATTGATCGAGGGGAGACCGGTGGTGCTCGACGGCACCACGGGCGAGGTCGTCGTCGACCCCGGCGAACGTCGGCAGTCGGAGGTGTGGACGCGGATCGCCGAGGCCCGGGCGCGGGTCGCGGCCACGAGTGGGYCGGGCCGCACCCGGGACGGCGCACCGGTCGGGCTGCTCGTCAACATCGGCACCGTCGACGACGCCGTGCGCGCCGCCGCCGCGGATTCGGAGGGCGTCGGACTGTTCCGCACCGAGTTCCTCTACCTCGGCAGGCAGACCGCGCCCACCCTCGACGAGCAGATCGCCACGTACACCTCCGTGCTGGAGCGGTTCGCCGGACGGAAGGTGGTGGTCCGGACACTCGATTCCGGATCCGACAAACCGCTGCCGTTCCTCGATCTGGGCGCCGAGGAGAACCCGGCACTCGGTGTGCGGGGGCTGCGGGTCGGCACCGTCTTCCCGGAGGTCCTGGCCACCCAACTGGAAGCGCTCGGCGTGGCGGCCTCCGCTACCGGCGCGGACCTGTGGGTGATGGCCCCGATGGTCGCCACGGCGGGAGAGGCGGAGGGATTCGCTGCACTCGCCCGTTCCCGCGGCATCGCGAAGGTCGGGGCGATGATCGAGATCCCCTCGGCGGCACTGCGCGCCCGCGATCTGCTCGAACATCTCGACTTCGTCAGTATCGGAACCAACGACCTGAGCCAGTACACGTGCGCCGCCGACCGGATGGCCGGCGGCCTCGCCGCACTGCTCGACCCGTGGCAGCCCGCGGTCCTGGACCTGATCGGCTTGGTCGGTGCGGCCGGAGCGGAGGCGGGCACACCTGTCGGCGTCTGCGGGGAGGCCGCGTCCGATCCAGTGCTGGCGCCCGTGCTGGTCGGGTTGGGCGTCACGAGCCTGTCCATGGTGGCCCCATCGCTGGGCGCCGTCCGTGCCCGTCTGGCCGTCACCGACCTCGACCGGTGCCGGGAGATGGCCGTCGCCGCGCGCAGCGCACAGTCACCGCAGGCCGCACGGTCGGCAGTCGCGGCTCTTGCGTCCGGGGCACCCCGATGATCCTGCGGGGCAGGGCCGTCGTGGAGGACGGCGTCCTCGCCGACGGCGTGGTCGTCACCGACGGCGACCGAATCTCCTGGGTCGGTTCCGCGTCGCAGTACCGCGGGCAGGTGCCGCTGCCGGACCCGACTTCGTCGATACTGCTGCCGGGCCTGATCGACCTGCACTGCCACGGCGGCGCAGGCGCAGGCTTTCCGAACGCCGACGCCGACGGGGCGAGGCTGGCCGCGGACCATCACCGCGGGCACGGCACCACCGGACTGCTCGGGAGCCTGGTCTCGGCGGGGGAGCAGGATCTGCTCCGGCAGGCCGGAATCCTCGCCGACCTGGTGGAACGCCGTGACCTCCTCGGGATCCACCTGGAGGGCCCGTTCATCTCCGGTGCCCGCTGCGGTGCGCAGGATCCCGCGTCCGTGGTGCCCGGCGACCCCGGCCTGTTCGAGCGGATCTGCGACGCCGCGCGTGGCACCGTCCGGTCGATGACGCTCGCACCGGAGACCGCGCACTTCGGCGAGCTTCTCACCGCGATGCGCCGGCGCGGCGTGTTACCGAGCCTCGGCCACACCGACACCGATGCAGCGACGACGTCCGCACGGATCGCCGACGCCGCCGGCGGGCCGCTGACCGCCACACACCTGTTCAACGCGATGCCGCCGCTGCACCACCGCGCGCCGGGGCCGGTGGCCGCGTTTCTCGCCGCAGCCGGTCGCGGCGACATCGTCGTCGAATTGATCGCGGACGGAGTGCATCTCGCGCCCGAGACCGTGTCGATGGTGTTCGACGCCGTCGGACCGGACCAGATCGTCCTCGTCAGCGACGCCATGGCCGCCGCCGGTGTCTCGGACGGCGACTACCAACTCGGGCCACTGGACGTGCGCGTCTCGCACGGGGTGGCCCGGCTCGCGACCGCCGACGGATCCGAGGGGGCCATCGCGGGCGGCACCGCACGACTGCTGGATGTCGTGCGCACCACCGTTGTCGACAGCGGCGTCGGACTCGTCGACGCCGTCGCGTCCGCCACCAGGACCCCGGCCCGGCTGCTCGGCCTGGAATCCGAACGCGGCACCCTGGCCCCGGGCCTCCGCGCAGATATCGTCGTGACCGATCACCAACTGCGCCCGCGTGGCGTGTTTTCCGGCGGAATGCCCGCCGGAACGGAAGGACTCGCATGGAAATCGTAATCCGGCCGACGCCGTCGGAGGTGAGCACGACCGTCGCGGACATCGTCGAGAGGTACGTCCGACGCGGTCCGGCGACACTGGGCCTCGCCACCGGGTCGTCCCCGCTCGGAAGCTACCGCGAACTCGCGCGACGGCACCGCGAGTCCGGGCTGGACTTCACGGACGCGCGGGCCTTCCTCCTCGACGAGTACGTCGGGCTGCCGAAAAGTCACGATCAGTCGTACTTCTCGGTGATCCGCTCGGAGTTCGTCGACCACGTCAACCTCGATCCCGAGCGGGTGCTCAGCCCGAACGGCGAATCGCCCACCATTGCCGAGGAAGGCGCACGATACGACGCGGCCATCGCCGAGGCGGGTGGCGTCGACGTGCAACTGCTCGGCATCGGAACCGACGGCCACATCGGGTTCAACGAGCCGGGTTCCGCACTGACCTCACGCACCCGCGTCAAGACCCTCACCGAGCAGACCCGACTCGACAACGCGCGGTTCTTCGACAGCGTGGACGACGTCCCGCACCACGTCCTCACCCAGGGGCTGGGCACCATCAGCGAAGCCCGGCACCTGGTGATGATCGCGTTCGGCAAGGGCAAGGCCGAAGCGATCGCCGCCGCCGCCGAAGGTCCGCTCGCTGCGTTCTGCCCGGCGTCGGTGATGCAACTGCACCCGCACGTGACCGTCGTCATCGACGAGGCCGCGGCGAGCAAACTGCAACTCGCCGACTACTACCGGTACGCACTGGAACACAAGCCTTCCTGGCAGTTGTTCTAGATGGCACCCGTACTCGAACTGGCGGTCCAGGACGTCGCGGGCGCCCGGATCGCACGGCGCGCCGGAGCAACGCGTGTCGAGTTGTGCACCGCACTCGGCGCGACCGGCGGACTGACACCGAGCATCGGCATGATCGAAGCCGTTGTGGCCCAGGGGATCGCGGTACACCCGCTGATCCGGTGCCGGCCCGGCGGATTCGCCTACGACGCCGACGAGATCGCGGTCATGGCCCGCGACATCCGTGCCGCGGYGGGCGCGGGCGCATCCGGCGTCGTCGTCGGTGCGCTCACGCCAGGCATGGCCGTCGACCGCGACGCGCTGGCCCGCCTGCTCGACGGCATCGACCCGTACGCGGTGGAGGTGACGTTCCATCGTGCGATGGACGTCGTCGACGACAGGGCGACTGCCCTCGATGCGCTCGCGCGGTCGGGCATCATCCGCGTCCTCACCTCGGGCGGAGCGCCCCGCTGCATCGACGGCCTCGACGCCCTGTCGGCCATGGTCGCCCACGCACACGGGCGGATCCAGGTGATGGCAGGTGGCGGGATTCGCGTCGACGACATCGCCGCGGTCGCGGGGACCGGTGTCGACGCCGTACACCTGTCCGCCCGCCGCACCGTCGCCGACAGCGGCGGTCCCGGCGGTGGGACCGGCGATTACGACGCCGTCGACGAAACCCTCGCCATCGCAGCCGCTGTGGCACTGGGTATCTGAACTTTCGGCCATTGCCTGTGGTCCGGTCAGGCTGCTAGAGTCGAACAAAGTTTCGAACAACCTCGGGGGAGGCTGGTCGTGGGGGATGTGGGGGCACCGGATCTGGAGGAGTTGCGGGCGTTCACGGCGCGGTTGCGGTGTGTCGGGCCGTGTGGTGATGCCGGGTTGGGGATCGAGTGGCTCGATGCGGTGGAGTCGTTGAAGTCGGTGGGGTGTGCGGTGCAGGCGGTGGCCGCCGATGATGTCGCCACGTGCATGCGGGAGGACCGCAAGGCCCGGCGGTTGCCGCGGGCGGAGTGGGACCGCGGGCGGAGTGGGACCGCGGTATCGCCTCGCAGATTGCGTTGGCGCGCAGGGAGTCCCCGAACCGCGGCGGGCGGCATCTGGGGTTCGCTCGGGCGGTGGTGCACGAGATGCCGCACACGTTGGCGTTGTTGCGGTCGGGCCGGTTGAACGAGTGGCGTGCCACGCTGCTGGTGCGGGAGACAGCATGTCTATCGGCGGCGGATCGTGCGGTGGTGGATCGCCGGTTGTGTTCGGACCCGAACATTCTCGACGGGGTCGGGGACCGCGGCCTGGTCGCGAAGGCGAAGGCCCTGGCGGTGGAACTCGACGCCGCCGCGGTGGTGGCCCGGTACCGCAAGGCCGTCTCGGAGCGGCGGGTCACGACGCGGCCGGCGCCGGATTCGATGGCGTATCTGAGTGTGCTGCTGCCCATGGAGCAAGCAGTGTGCCTACACGCCACATTGGGGCGGGATGCGGACAGCCTCATCACCGGGGAGAGCGGTGGCCGCACCCGCAACCAGCTGATGGTGGACCTGTTGTTCGACCGCGGCACCGGGGCATCGGTCGCCAATGGTGCCGGTGGCGGTGAACCTGGTGATCTCCGACGAAGCACTGCTGGCGGGTGAGAACGAGGCGGCGGACCTGGCGGGGTTCGGGCCGGTGCCGGCGGGGATCGCCCGGAAACTGGTGGCGGACGCCCTTGATGGGGAGACCGAAACCACGTTGCGGTTGATCTACTCGTGCCCGGTGTCGGGGTCGTTGACGGCGATGGAATCGCAGGCGCGGACGTTCCCGAAAAGCCTTGCGAAGCTGATCGATCTCCGGGACCGGACGTGCCGGACGCCGTGGTGTGATGCGCCGATCCGCCATCACGATCACATTCTCTCGCGCCGCAAGAAGGGTGCCACCACGGCACACAATGGGCCGGGTTGTGCGCGGCGTGCAACTACGCGAAGGAGGGCGACGGCTGGACCGCGCGCCCCGTCAGGAGGCATGGCCGAACGCATCTCTTCGACCTCGGTACCCCGACGGGGCATCACTACCGGTCCGCGGCCCCACGACTGCCGTCCGCGGCGCGTCGGTCGGAAATCGAAGCGATCCTCATCGCACAATTGCGGGCGTCTTGACCCGGCGGCCATGGGATTCGTCGTAGGGTCGTGTGCATGGCCAGCTGGAATGAGTTCGCCGAAGCTGCTCCGCGGATTGCCGCTATCTTCTCCCGCAGGCACGCGGCGACCAAGAACCTGTGCATGCTCGGCACGCTTCGCTCCGACGGGTTTCCGCGGATCAGCCCGGTCGAGCCGAGATTTTTCGAGAATCAGTTGTGGATCGCCGGAATGCCGAACACGACGAAGTTCCGTGATCTGGCACGGGATCCGCGCTTCTGCCTGCACACGGCGACCGTCGACACCGAGGTGAAGGAGGGTGACGCAAAACTGTGGGGTGTCGTCGACGACGTCCAGGACAAGGCCCTGCATCAGCGTTTCGCGCAGGCACTGTTCGACGAGACCGGGTTCGACATCCGGGGGCAGGAATTCGATCACTGCTACCGAGCCGACCTGATTGGCGGCTCGGCGGTGGAGGTCGGCGACGGCCACATGGATATCACCATCTGGAAACCGGGCAAGCCCGAGCACGTCGTGCGAAAGCACTGACTGCTTACTCCGGCCACGGCACCACGGTCAAATGGGGCCATTCCTTCTGCCACCGGGCAGCTTTGGATTCGTACACCTCACGCGGAGCGAGGACGGGATCGTGCAGTCGGTGAAGGGTGTCGAGGGCACGCCGAAGTGGTTTTCGTACCAAATATGCACACGCGCTTCGTTTCTGACTTCGACGCGCACATCGAGGTCGCCGAACAGTGCGTCGGCTCGGCGGATGACGTCGTCTTCGGCGTCGTGGCCGAGGTCGGTGTCGTCGAAGTAGAAGAGGTCGTAGTCGTTGATCCCCGACTGCGGGTCGCGGCCGTCGAGGTGGTTCCAGACCGTCTGGAATACGGCGCCTGCGGTGAGGTACCAGTCCGAGAGGCCGAGTTGGGGTGCACGGTCCAGGATCGTGGTGATGTACGGGTTGGTCTGCAGGATGCGGAGGAAGTTCAGCTCCTCGGGAGAGTGAATCTGCATGTTCCGATCGTATGATGGACATACATGGACATCCAACTATAGGATGAGCACATATTCGGAACTCCCTCATCATCGAACAAGGAACGGGTTCGCACAATGGTTCAAGAGCTATCCCACTTCGTCGGCGGCAAGCGCGTCCCCGGTGCCTCCAACAAGTTCGGCGACGTCTACGACCCCAACACCGGTGAGGTGCAGGCGCGTGTGCCTCTCGCCGACAAGGCCGAGACGGAGGCGATCATCGCGAACGCGGTAGAAGCTCAGCGCGAATGGGCGCTGTTCAATCCGCAGAAGCGGGCACGCGTCCTGATGAAGTTCCTCCAGCTCGTGCAGGAGGAGATGGATTCGCTGGCGCGCCTCCTGTCGTCCGAGCACGGCAAGACGATCCCCGACGCGAAGGGCGACATCCAGCGCGGACTCGAGGTCATCGAGTTCGCCCTCGGCGCTCCTCACCTGCTCAAGGGCGAGTACACGGAATCCGCCGGAACCGGGATCGACGTGTACTCCATGCGTCAGCCGCTCGGCGTCGTCGCCGGCATCACACCCTTCAACTTCCCGGCCATGATCCCGCTGTGGAAGGCCGGTCCCGCGCTGGCCGCCGGCAACGCCTTCATCCTCAAGCCGTCCGAGCGCGACCCCTCGGTGCCGCTGCGCCTGGCCGAACTGTTCCTCGAGGCCGGTCTGCCCGCCGGTGTGTTCAACGTGGTCAACGGTGACAAGGAAGTGGTGGACGTCCTGCTCACCGACGACCGCGTCAAGGCTGTCGGGTTCGTCGGGTCCACCCCGATCGCGCAGTACATCTACGAGACCGCCGCGGCCCACGGCAAGCGCGCACAATGCTTCGGTGGCGCGAAGAACCACGCGATCATCATGCCCGACGCCGACCTCGACGAGGTGGCAGACGCCCTCATCGGCGCTGGTTACGGCTCCGCGGGTGAGCGGTGCATGGCCATTTCCGTCGCCGTGCCGGTGGGCGAGGAGACGGCGGATGCGCTGGTCGCGAAGCTGACCGAGCGGGTCGGCAAGCTCACGATCGGCCGCAGCGACGACGAGTCCGCCGACTTCGGTCCGCTGGTCAGCAAGGACGCCCTCGAGCGGGTGAACAACTACATCCAGATCGGCATCGATGAGGGCGCGGAGGCCGTGATCGACGGCCGCGGCTTCATCCTCGAGGGCCACGAGAACGGCTTCTTCGCCGGCGCGACCCTGTTCGACAAGGTCACCACCGACATGCGCGTCTACAAGGAAGAGATCTTCGGACCCGTCCTGCTGGTTGCCCGCGCGGCGGACTACGAGGAGGCGCTCCGCCTGCCCACCGAGCACGAGTACGGCAACGGCGTCGCCATCTTCACCCGCGACGGCGACACGGCCCGCGACTTCACGAACCGGGTGAACGTCGGCATGGTCGGYGTCAACGTGCCGATCCCGGTACCGATCGCGTACCACACGTTCGGCGGCTGGAAGCGTTCCGGCTTCGGCGACCTGAACCAGCACGGTCCTGACTCCTTCCGCTTCTACACCAAGACCAAGACCGTGACGCAGCGTTGGCCCTCGGGCAAGAAGGAAGAGACCAACCACTTCGTCATCCCCACCATGAACTGAACGGATCTCCATGTTCACCTTGACCGATGACGAGCGGGCGATCAGTGACACGGCCCGTGATTTCGCGGCCGAGCATCTGGCGCCGCATGCGGTGGAATGGGATCAGGCCAAGCATTTCCCCGTCGATGTGCTGCGGAAGGCGGCCTCGCTCGGGATGGGCGGGATCTACATCCGCGAGGACGTGGGCGGCTCCGAGCTGACCCGGGTCGATGCGGCCCGCATCTTCGAGCAGTTGGCGAAGGGCTGTCCGTCGATCGCCGCCTACATTTCCATCCACAACATGGTCACCTGGATGATCGACCGGTTCGGCACCGAGGAGCAGCGCCGCGCCTGGGTGCCGGGGTTGTGCGCGATGGATCAGCTGGGCAGTTACTGCCTCACCGAACCCGGCGCCGGCTCGGATGCGGCGGCGCTGAGCACCAGGGCGGTCCGCGACGGCGACGACTACGTGCTCAACGGGGTCAAGCAGTTCATTTCCGGGGCCGGCACCTCGGAGGTGTATGTGGTGATGGCCCGYACCGGGGAGGGCGGGCCGCGCGGGATCTCGGCGTTCATCGTCCCGAAGGACTCGGCCGGGCTGTCGTTCGGGCCGAACGAGGTGAAGATGGGCTGGAACGCCCAGCCGACCCGGCAGGTGATCYTCGAGGATGTGCGGGTGCCGGCGGGCAACCTGCTCGGCGACGAGGGCGGCGGGTTCCGGATCGCGATGGCCGGCCTGAACGGGGGCCGGCTCAACATCGCCGCCTGCTCGGTCGGTGGGGCGCAGACCGCGTTGGATAAGGCGGTGGCGTATCTGGCGGACCGSAAGGCGTTCGGGTCGTCGTTGCTCGACTCGCAGGCGTTGCAGTTCCAGCTGGCGGACATGCGCACSGAGCTGGAGGCGGCCCGCACCCTGTTGTGGCGGGCGGCGGCCGCGYTGGAGGAGGGTGCCCCGGACGTGGTGGAGTTGTGTGCGATGGCGAAGCGGTTCGCCACCGACACCGGGTTCGAGGTCGCGAACAAGGCGCTGCAGCTGCACGGCGGGTACGGCTATCTTGCCGAGTACGGGATCGAGAAGATCGTCCGCGACCTGCGGGTGCATCAGATCCTCGAGGGYAGCAACGAGATCATGCGGGTCGTGATTGCCCGCAGCGTCATCGCGGGCGCGGGACACGGGAAGCAGGGAGCGGCATGACAGACACGGTGGACGAGGTTCTGATCGGCAAGAGCGGCGGTGTGGGCCGGATCGTGYTSAACCGSCCSAAGGCGATCAACGCCCTCAACCACGCCATGGTCCAGCAGATTGCGGCGGCACTGGAGTCGTGGGCCGGGGACGACGAGGTGGCGGCGGTGCTGATCACCGGCGCCGGGGAACGCGGCCTGTGCGCGGGCGGGGACATCGTCTCGATCTACCACGACGCCAAGGACGGTGGCACCGGGTCGCGGGAGTTCTGGCGCGACGAGTACATCCTCAACGCGGCGATCGCGAACTACCGGAAGCCGTATGTGGCGATCATGGACGGCATCGTGATGGGCGGCGGGGTCGGGGTGTCGGCGCACGGGAGTGTGCGGATCGTGACCGAGCGGTCGATGATCGGGATGCCCGAGACCGGGATCGGGTTCGTTCCCGACGTCGGGGGCACGTTCCTGYTGGCCCGGTCCCCGGGAGAGTTGGGCACCCACATCGCGCTCACCACCGCCCGCCTCAGTGCGGGGGATGCGATCGCGTGCGGGTTCGCCGACCATTTCATCCCGTCGGAGAAGATCGAGCAGTTCGTGCAGAAGTTGACGGACACGTCGGTGGAGGAGGCGTTGGCGGAGTTCACCGAACCGGCCCCGGAATCGGACCTGSTGGCGCAGCRGGSSTGGATCGATGCCGCGTATTCCGCGGACAGCGTCGCCGAGATCGTGGCCCGSCTGCAGGGCAGTGGGGTGCCGGAGGCGGCGAAGGCGGCCGGGCAGGTGCTGTCGAAGTCGCCGACCGCGTGCGCGGTCACCCTGGCGTCGCTGCGCCGGGCCCGGGCGGCGAACAGTCTCGAGGAGGTCCTCAACGAGGAGTTCCGGGTGTCGGTGGCCTGCCTGGGTTCGGCCGATCTGGTCGAGGGGATCCGGGCGCAGGTCGTCGACAAGGACCGCAACCCGCACTGGTCACCCGCCTCCATCGACGACGTGACCGACGACGCCGTCGCAACATTCTTCACCCCCCTCGGCGACCTCGAACTCGGCCTCACGGCCCCGCAGCCGCAGCACTGAACCATCAGCCACACGCGTCCAGGAGGGACTGCTATGAGCACTACCGTCGGATTTCTGGGACTCGGCCACATGGGTGGCCCCATGGCGGCCAACCTCGTCAAGGCGGGACACACGGTGGTCGGCTTCGACCTCGCCCCCGCCGCACTCGAGCAGGCAGTGAAAGACGGTGTCACTGTCGCCGATTCGGCCGTCGATGCCGTACGCGAGGTGGACGTCGTGATCACGATGCTGCCGAGCGGCAAGCACGTTCTCGGGCTCTACGCGGAGATCCTGCCCGCCGCGAAACCGGGGACCCTGTTCATCGACTCGTCCACCATCGACGTGGCGGACGCCCGGGCCGCGCACGACGAGGCCGTCGAGGCCGGACACCGCTCGGTGGACGCACCCGTCTCCGGTGGCGTCGTCGGCGCCACCGCGGGAACTCTCGCGTTCATGGTCGGCGGCACGGCGGACGACTTCGAGGCCGCGAAGCCGCTGCTCGACGTGATGGGCAAGAAGGTCGTCCACTGCGGCGACCCGGGCAACGGTCAGGCCGCGAAGATCTGCAACAACATGATCCTCGGTGTGTCGATGATCGCCGTCAGCGAGGCGTTCGTCCTCGGCGAGAAGCTGGGCCTGAGCAACCAGGCCCTGTTCGACGTCGCATCCAACGCGTCGGGTCAGTGCTGGGCGCTCACCACCAACTGTCCTGTGCCCGGACCGGTTCCGACGAGCCCGGCCAACAACGACTACCAGCCGGGCTTCGCCGCGGCGCTGATGGACAAGGATCTCGGTCTCGCCGCGAACGCGCTGAAGACCAACGGCGTCGAGGCCGAACTCGGGCTCCGCGCCGCCGAACTGTACAGCCGGTTCCATGCCGCCGGCGGTGGTGGCCAGGACTTCTCGGCCATCATCAACGACATCCGCGAACGTTCCACCGAGGGAGAGCAGTGACCGACTTCGAGACCATCCTCCTGGAGCGCAAGGGCCGGGTGGGGATCATCACCCTCAACCGTCCGAAGGCGCTCAACGCATTGAACTCCGAGCTGATGCGCGAGGTCGTGTCGGCGGTCGAGGAGTTGGAGAAGGATTCGGAGATCGGAGCCATCCTGATCACCGGCTCCGACCGGGCCTTCGCGGCGGGCGCCGACATCAAGGAGATGCAGCCCAAGTCGTATATGGACGTCTACCTGGACGACTTCTTCGCCGCGTGGGATCGCCTCGCCGCGGCCCGCAAGCCCACCATCGCTGCCGTCGCGGGCTACGCCCTCGGCGGCGGGTGCGAACTGGCGATGCTCTGCGATATCCTGATCGCCGCCGACACCGCGAAGTTCGGTCAGCCGGAGATCAAACTCGGTGTCATCCCCGGCATCGGCGGCTCCCAGCGACTGACCCGCGCCGTGGGCAAGGCCAAGGCCATGGAACTGTGCCTGACCGGCCGGAACATGGACGCCGAGGAGGCTGAACGCGCCGGGCTGGTGTCGCGGATCGTGCCCGCCGCCGACCTCCTGGACGAGGCGCTGCAGACGGCGACCACCATCGCCGAGATGTCCCTCCCGGTCGCGATGATGGCGAAGGAAGCGGTGAACCGCTCCTTCGAAACCACGCTCACCGAGGGCGTCCGCTTCGAGCGCCGGGTGTTCCACTCGACGTTCGCCACCGAAGATCAGAAGGAAGGGATGGCGGCGTTCGTCGAGAAGCGTTCGCCCGTCTTCAAGCACCGCTGAAAGCCCTGAAACGACTGTCGCCCCGCACCGGACCAGGTGCGGGGCGACAGTGGTGCTTCACCACTTGGTGGGCGCGTCTCCGGTGTCGAAATCGCCTGCCTCGCGGCGCAGTTCGGCGAGGATGGCGACCAGTTGTTCCAGCTTGTCACCGGACACGCCGGGGCGGGAGAACACCTGGGCGTTGAGCCGCTCGGTGGACTCGACTGCCAGTTTCCTTCCCGCGTCGGTGATTTCGATCAGCGTCGCCCGACGRTCGCTCGGATGCGGAACACGCCGCACGAGATTCGCCGTCTCGAGCCGGTCGACGGCGTTGGTGACGCTCGTCGGGTGAACCTGAAGGCGCGCGCTGRCCTTCGCCATCGGGAGTGCGCCGGTGCGCGTGAACGTCAGCAGTGTCAGCAATTCGTACCGGGCGAACGTGAGCCCCGACGGTTTGAGCACCTCTTCCACCCGCGCGATCATGATCTGATGGGCGCGCATCACCGAGGTCACCGCGGCCATGCCGTCGGCAACGTCACCCCAGCCGTGCTTGGTCCACTGCCGGTGGGCCTCTTCGATGGGGTCGAGATGAAGTGGTGACGGTGGTGGCATGCGT
>NZ_JBFUHV010000196.1:0-14816 GCF_056402215.1 Rhodococcus sp. P4_B6
GGCTGGCTGCACGACCCACGGTTCCTGGGAGCCGTTCCTCACTCACCGGGTTCAGGCAGATCGCGGTGGCTTCGGTTTGTCCRTACCCGTCAGACACGACACGTGTACCGAAGCGTCTCTCGAATTCTTCTTGGCGCGGGATGTCCAGCGGAATCCATACCGCCAGACGTAATTGGCCGCGCATGGGAGGGTCCGACGATTCGGGTTGGGCCAGAACGGCTGCCGCCATCGCCGCGACACCCCACGATGTGGTCGCCCCTTCCTCGTGGACCTGACGCATGAAGGTGCTGGCKTGGAATTGGGCGAGAAAGCTGACCGACGACCGAGAAAATAGCGCCGACATCAGGACCGCGATCTGACCGCCGGCGTGATAGAGCGGCAGGGCCGTGACGATCTTGTCCCCCGCTGCCACCCATTTCGCGGCAATGTACATGCGTGCGACCTGGAAGTAGTAGGCGTGCGAGAGCTTGCAGGCCTTCGACAGTCCGGTCGTCCCGGAGGTGAACATCAGACTCATCAAGTCGTCAGGTCGAACACTGACTTCCGGAAGTTCGGAACCGTGCTCGGCGAGCGACGCGTATGAGACATACATGGGCGGAGAATCAAGGTCCGGGGCATTCCCGTCTACTCCTACCAGGAATTGCACCGAGGTCGTCGCAAAGTCTTGGCCACCCAGTAGAGACATTGCTGCTGCATCGCCGACAACCGCCCTCGCGCCGCTCGTCGACAACTGGTGCCTCAGGAACTCGCCCTTCAGGAAGACGTTGATCGGCACGAAGACGATACCGAGCTTGGCGCACGCGAAAATGAGCTCGACGTACTCGACCGCTGTGGGGAGCATGATGGCGAGCCGGTCCCCCTTAACAAGCCCGAGTTTCAGCAAACCCGCAGCAACTCGGTCGGTCTTCCCGTCGAGTTCGCCGACCGTGATCCATTCCCCACCGAATTTGACGAAGGGCGCCGATGGATCGGCGGCCGCCCACCCACGGAGTTGCTCGACAGGACCGACAACAGAACCTCGGTCCACGTCAAACGGTAGATCGTCGCCGCACTGCACTGGTGCGGTAGCCGTTGAACTGGCCTGAATCGTCACACTGTCTCCTGGATACCGTCGTTCACAACATTTCGCGTAGAGCAGGTAATCGGCACGCTTTCGACCGAGTTGTAACTGATACCAACCTGACGTGGCGTTTCTTCTTTCGGAATCGTCAGCCGGAAGTTTTCAAATTTGCTCAGCAGCTCCTCGTAGGCGATCGCCAGCTGAATCCTCGCAAAATGTGAGCCCAGGCAACGATGAACCCCCACACCGAACGCCACATGCGGAGTGCCCATACGCTCGAAGTCCAATTCATCTGGATTGTCGAAATGTTCGACGTCGCGATTGGCCGACATGTAGTTCACCGCAACGCGGTCGCCCTTTTTGAACTCGCAATCCCCGATCGTGGTGTCCTCGGTGACGGTGCGAGCCATGAAGGAGACCGTGGGTTCGAATCGCAGGAATTCGTCGAGATCGACCTTCCACCAGTCAGGGTTACGCAATCGGCCTTCGACCTCAGGGTTTGTTGCGAGGTGGTAGGCGATATTCGACATTGCGCTACGAGTGGTGTCGAGTCCGCCGGCCAACAGGGCTGTTACCACGCCCAGGCGTTCGTCGTCTGTCAACAAGCGACCATCTTCCACCGTCGCAGTGACCAGCGCACCGAGTACGTCATCGCGCGATTCGGGATTCTTCTCGACCTCTTCAAGAAGCTCACCTGCGATCAGAGCGATTTCAAAGAACGCTTCGGGTGTGCCTTCGGTCGCGGCACGCTCAACGGCGCTGACCGCGCGCTTGGTGAGGTCCGCGTCCTCGGTTGCAAAGACCACGCGACCAAGCGCTCCGGCGGTGAACGGGATAGCGAAGTCGTGCACGAACTCGAACTCGCCGTGCTCCTCGAGCTTGCGCGCAACTTTAGCGACGAGGTCTTGGCCGACCTGACGGATCTGGCCCTCGTACTTCAGAAGGTAGTTGCGGGAGAAATACTTGTTGAGGAATTTCCGAAAGTCGCGGTGGATCGGTGGGTCCAAATCCAGTGGTGCCAAACTGACAGGGAGACCCCTGAGTGCAGGTTCGCAACTGCTGAACTTGTCGGGTCGCTCAGCAATCGCCTTGACGTCTTCATATCGCGTTGCGACGTAGTATTCGCCGTCGCCCGCGGCGCGCGGGAAGGGGCACCCACCTTCACGAGCCGCACGCAGCGCGTCCAACATATGCGGACGCTGTTCCGGATCGTACAAGTCGATCGATTCGACGATTTCGTTCACACTCTTCACTACTTCGCCCTCCTTATAGTTTTTCCGGGAACTGACAGACTCTGCTGAATCCGTCACGAACACCGGGCTTCTGTGCATCACGTTGATTCACACATTTGGCCTTTCCGCAACGCGCAGCATCTCATTCAAATCGATGAGCTTGATTCGCGGAGCTCCTCGTTCCCTCCCCAGACTTCGCTCGTGCGCGTCAATGGATTTCGCGCCGGCGAAGTTCAGGTAGTCCGGTTGTCGCTCAGATATCAGTTGTCGCAAGTTTTCCTGCGCACGAACAGGTGCCTTGAGGCGCCCCGCGCGGTGATCCTCGATGATCTTCTCGACGGTGTCCTTTGCGCACTTCTTATTGGTGCCGATCACGCCCGTTGGGCCGCGCTTTATCCATCCCGCGACGTAGACTCCTGTCAGACAGGCTCCGCTTTCCGAGGTGACACGGCCGCCATGGTTTGCAATCGTGCCACTGACCGGTTCAATGGGAAGCGGTCCTGTTGGAACTCCTCGGTACCCAATCGAGCGCAGAACGAGCCCGCACTCGATGTCCTCCTCGACCCCCGTAGGCCGCACCTGCGAACGTCCATCCTGTGTGGACACCAATTCGTTGTGTGCGATTCTCAATCCCTCTACGTGGTCATCTCCCAATACCTCCAAGGGGGACGCGAGATAGCGCAGGACGATTCGCTTCTTGCCGGGACTGGGAGCGGAGGACGCGAGCTTCCTCAGAATCCCCAACTTGACCGTCGCGATGGGGTCATTCCCCTCGGTAGCGGCGCGCGAGCATGCATCCAGCTCGGACTCGTCCATGTCTACGTGAACATCAAAGCTCGACGATTGACTCAATGCTAGAAGTTCCGGAGTCGTGTATGCCGCCTGCGCCGGTCCTCGCCGTCCCATCACGACTACTTCCTTGATATTGCTCCCAGCGAGCCTATCTACGGCATGGGTAGCCATATCCGTCTTAGCGAGAGCTTGGGGTTCGCTGACAAGGAGACGGGCGACGTCCAGAGCGACATTGCCGTTCCCGATCACAACAGCGCGGTCGGCGGACAGGTCAAACACACTGTCGGCGAAATCGGGATGTCCGTTGTACCACGCGACGAACTCGGTTGCACTGTGGCTACCAGGTAGCTCCTCGCCGGGAATATCAAGCCGTCGGCTCCCGGAAGCACCGATCGCATAGACCACCGCATCATGCGACTCCAGCAATTCCTCATGCGTAACATGCTTTCCAACAGTGACATTGAGAAACATCTCCATACCCCTGCGACCTGCGGTGCGCTGAAACAGCCCGGCGACCGCCTTCGTCCCTTGATGATCGGGAGCGACGCCGTAACGGACCAGGCCCCACGGAGTGGGCAACTGTTCAAACATGTTCACCTCGACCGCGAGATCGCGGCGCAAGAGAAGCTCTTCTGCGGTATAGCATGCCGCCGGGCCGGAACCTACGATAGCCACCTTCAGTGGGCGGAGCTTTTCGTCCGAATCTACTTTCTTTGTCTGTGCCCGAACAACATTCGCGTCCTCGGAAGTCCTGTTCGAATAGAACGCAGCGTTGATCTCCTCGTACGGAGCCGTCTCATCCGTCAGATCGATATCGGCCACGATCGCGCTCACAGGGCATACCTCGACACATGCGCCGCAATCGATACAGGAGACCGGATCGATATACAGCATCTCCGCAGTGCCATAACCCGGCTCATGCGGCGCCGGATGGATGCAGTTGACGGGACAGACCGACACACATGCTGCGTCATTGCAGCAGGGTTGGGTGACAACGTGCGCCAAACCATTACTCCTTCTTGCATCCTCCTGGGACAGCGCGTACGCGGCTCCAGGTGGAACGACGAGACAAACTACGTTGTCTGTAATACCGTTATGTTAGCTACCTCACTTTCGAGTGTCAATGCTGAGGCCTCCGCAAACCCCACCAGGCAATATCCGGGCTTTCCCGCACAGCGGGGGCCGGCCCAGTGCTGGTGAACGAGGCAAGAAGGCCCTCCAGGTGGACGTCCACGTAGTCGCAGCCGAACTGACGGCCGTCCGCTGGTTCCGGACGCACCGAGGCGGCCCTTCTGGAGCGCTTGCACTCCAACTGACACATACCTAAGCCGGCACGAGACTCGACGGTCGACGATTTTCTCCCAGGCCGGCCCGACTGGACCGGCCTGGCCGGCCGGTCTGCGTTCGTGGGCCCGGAGGTGCCCCGGCACCTCATTGTCCGCGGCACCCAACTTCATAGAAGCTCCCGCGGGTAGCGCAACTGCAACAAGCATGACCGAACCTGAGACGGCGAAATATATTGAAGCGCATCGGGATCGCTCGTAAGCGAAAATCGTTCGCACCTACCGTACGACCATTCGTCTGGCCGATCCACAACAATTTAAAGTCAGATAGAAAAAACCCTGGATTGGCCGCATCCTCTGGGTTATGCTTTCGCTGAGCAGTATGAGCAGATCCGACCTTCCGCATCGCGAGGAGTTGGCGGACCCCAGGGTGATTAGCGCACCAAGACACCGCGGTGACATGCCGTTCCGGTAGCGCCCGACACCCGACTGCGGCGAAGGTGAATTTACGTCACCGCGCGACGACATTTTCAATCGTTAACTCAGACAGAAGGCAGAGGTTCATGGACGTCATCGCAGTGATGCCGCTCGAGAAGTGCGGAGAGGATGTCGCATCGGAGGTCGGGGGCAAGGCGCTGGGACTCGGAGCGCTTATGCGGTCGGGCATGACCGTACCTCCGGGTTTCGTCGTTACAACCGACGCGTACCGGGCGGCGGTGAAGGCTGCGGGCATCAACGAGCACATCGAGAGCGCTCTTCGCGGAGCCGACCCCGAGGGCGATCTCACAGCCGTGTCTGAGGTGATTTCCGCGCTCTTCACGGAAGCGCTCATCAGTGATGAGCTTCGCACGACTATCGAAGATGCATACCGCGGGCTGGGCTTGTCCCCGACTCCCGTCGCCGTGCGGTCCAGCGCGATCGCCGAGGATCGTGCAGACGCCTCTTTCGCTGGACAGCAGGACACCTATCTCTGGGTGCAGGGGGCAGACCAGGTTATTACCCATATCGTACGGTGCTGGGCAAGCCTCTTCAGCCCGCGTGTCATCGCCTATCGGGCCCGCTTGGGAGTTCCGCCTGAGGATGTAGCCATGGCGGTGGTCGTTCAGGAGATGGTACAAGCTCGTGCGGCAGGAGTCATGATGACCCTCGATCCGGCCAACGGTGACCGCGACGCGCTGTACATCGAATCGAACTACGGGCTCGGCGAAGCCGTCGTAGCCGGGGAGGTCACGCCGGACTCCTTCTGGGTCGACAAGAAAACTCTTGGGTTGCGCAAGCGCGTCATCGGGGATAAGCAGATTGCGTACCGCTTCGATGAGGCGAGTCAGCAGGTTCGCAAGGTAGAAGTCTCGCCCGGCGAGCGTGCGGACTGGTCCCTCAGCAACGAGGAAGTGTGCAGGATCGCCGAACTCGGACGAGAGATCGAGACGGCCTTCGGCGCCCCGATGGACGTCGAGTGGGCAATTGCCGGGTCCGGACCGTCCTCACAGGTGCAGCTCCTGCAGGCGAGGCCGGAAACCGTCTGGGCATCGCAACCCGTCCCCCCGGTTAAGCAGTCCCAATCCGGTAACGACTCGGACCTCACCACACCCCAACGATGGGATCCGCTGCACTCGTCGAGCACTCCGAACCTTCATTGGACCACGTCTAACCTCGGCGAGGCGATGCCCGGGGTTCTAACTCCCCTGAACTGGACGCTGTGGCACCGGACGCTCGAGAAGGCCGCATTGAAGGCCGCATTCCGAATCGGTGTTCTGTCTCGGGCAGAGTCGGAATTCACTGATGACGCCGACCGCCACTACTTCCGTGTGTTCTATGGCCGCCCCACCATCCAGGTCGAATACATGGGCACAATGGGCGACCGTATGCCTGGAACTTCAAGCGAGGACATCGTCATATCCATCCTTGGTCGTGTTCCCGACGGTTGGCAGGCGAATCCCACACGTCGTCGATGGCCCATTATCGCCGGCAGATTCCCCTGGACATTCATGACCGTTACCAAGGAGATCCGGGAGACCGTCAAAGCGGTCGACGCCTGGTACGCACCGCATCTTCAGCGCGTGTCCAAAGCGTTGACGGTAGCCGAGGCGACCGAAAACTTCCGCGTCGCCACACGGCACTTCGACCGAGCCCTGGAGACCCAGGTCGTCGGCTCCCTTGCAGGCATCGTTCCGGTGTACGACATTCTTGAACGACTGACCAAGCGTGCTGGAGTGGATATCTCGGCATTGAGCGGCTCCGGTGGGGCTGAGGTCTCGGGACTCGTCACCGACGTCTGGAAGGCGTCACGCAACGAGCTCCGCTTTGACGAGGTCGTCGCGCGGCATGGAATGCACGGTCCGTCGGAGGGCGAAATATCGAGTGTTGTGTGGCGTGAGAATCCCGAGCCGCTGCGCACACTGATCGAGACCTATGCCCTCCAAGACGACGATGAGGATCCTCGCCTTCGCGAGGCGGATCACCACATCGCGGCCGGTATGGCGGCGCGACAGCTGCTTGCTGCGACGCCGAGATGGCAAAGACCAGCCGTTCGGTTCCTGCTGAAACTCGCAGCGACACGGATTCCGCTGCGCGGTGCGGCAAAGCGGTCGTTGGTGCAAGGTCTCGATGGAACCCGGGCATCCGCGCGGCGCCTTGGCGCACTGCTCGTTGAAGCGGGCACTCTGGAGCACACCGACGACATCTTTTACTTGACCGCGGCAGAAGTCGAAAACACACCTAGCGACGTTAAGTCGCTTGTGCGGAAACGGCGCGAGCGACGGGATGCTTACGCAGCGCTGTCGATCCCGAGCGAGTGGAAGGGCATGCCGGAGGCGACGCCGGTCGGCGCCGATGACGGTCTGACCGCCGAGGGAGCGATGACTCTTGAAGGCATCGGTGTTAGCGCAGGAGTCGTCGAGGGAATCGCGCGTGTCCTTTACGAGCCTGATTTCGCCGCGGTTCAACCTGGCGAGGTTCTAGTGACTCCGACGACCGACCCGAGTTGGTCCTCGGTGATGTTCATCTCGTCCGCCCTTGTCGTGGACATCGGCGGAGCACTTAGCCATGCAGCGGTCGTGGCCCGCGAGCTTCGGGTGCCGTGCGTCGTGAACACCCGGAGCGGAAGCCGCACCATCAAGACGGGCGACCGTATTCGCGTTAACGGCAATTCTGGAACCGTCGAAGTTCTCGAACGCGCTGCCTCGCCTGTGGAGCTCGAGGACGCGTGATGCGCACAGTCTTCCTCAAACGAGGAAGACGTGACTGGTCCGACGTACCGACGCGTGGGGTGTCCGCGGGCCGGGCAGGATAATAGATTCGGAGTCGTCCCCGAGGGTCCTCCCGGCCCGCCACCGCAGAGGGTGGAACCGTCTTCAAGCAGCGCAACGTGTCCTGGCGACTCGTGCCCACAGCGCGGTAGCACGTGTAACCACGACCGACCGTGTCCGACAGTACGAGGTGATGACCGTGGTGTGCAGGGCTCGGTACAAGTTGCCGATTGCCGGGCCGGGAGAGCCGGGAGCGGAGGACGCCGATGAAGCCCCTCTCCGGGACCGGTGTAGGAGGTCAACGCGGCCGCCGACCGGACGTGAAACTAGCTGCGTCGGGCGAGGGTGGTGAGAGCTCCCCGAGTTACACACGGTCGGCCGGCGGCATTGATGTACACGCACGATCGGGAGGCAGCCGTGACAGTCGAGAATTTTGCGTAAGTCATTGCTGCTCTGATTTTTTGACACAACAAGCCGGGTTGCCGAAGGCTAGGATGAGGGACCGAGTCCGGCGCTGCAGCCGACAATGGCGCAACGTCCACGACTGCGGTCGTGAGCGCCATCGATGAACTCAGACTCTGACAGTCACGGGTGGCGTTTCACCTCGATGTCATGGACGGTCACAGCAATGTGGCCACGGCTTGGTCGCTGCAACCGCTCCCGGGAAACTCCAAGGCGCGACTGCGGCCGCGTGCGTGTGTCAGGTTCGAATGGCTCTGGCTCATTCTCCGTGATGGTTCCTGAGTATGTCAGTGGCTGAGGTGTATTCGCATGTATGGGAGGTCGAATCCGGCGCGTCCATCCCTCTGCCGCTCGCGCGTTTTGATTCGATTTACGTTTCCCTCGACAGCGCCGGAGTTGTCGGGCAGGTGGTCAGCCCGTTGAGGACCGCGGCTCGGTTGCGTCCGATCCCCCGGACGAATCGATGCAGGTTCGGCAGATCGTTCGAGGAGACGGCCGCCTTCCAAGGTTGACACGGTCGCCGTGTGCTGGTCAGCATCTCGGGCGAACGAGGTACGAACGCGGCGGTGGTCTCAAGGTGCTGGCAGTTGGCGAGGACTTGCTGCTCGTCGTCGGTGATGCCCTCAGGTCGGTGCAGGATCCGCGAGGCGACGCGCCGAACGTTCGGGATTTTCGCCCGTGCAGATGTACGGTGGACTCGTCCAACCCGAGTGCCGACCGGCCTGCGGGGCGGCCAGCAGTTGGCGACGCTGCCAAACGGCCGACGCACGGTTCTCCTCAGCGCGCCCGAGCCCCGTTGGATCGGTTTGATCCACTTGCCCTGGGCCTCGAGCGCGGAAACCGCTTTCATAGCGGCGCTGGGTGGAGGCGACGAGGACGGATTGCTCGCGGCGCGCGGTCAACGCTTGTTCGGCGGTCCGCCGGAAGTCCTCCGCGGCGGTGAGTTCGGTGTGCCGTTCGGGATCGTCTGCAGCCCTGAGTCGGAGACAAACGCTTTGAGCGGCAATGTTTTCCGCGCGGCTTCGGCCAGGTTATGCCACAGCTGTCAGCTTTCGGCGACCTCGATCGCGTCGGGCCCCCGTGCGCGCCCCTTCGACGCAAGCGCCGGCGCCAACACGGCACCACGGTCGTGCCCGGGCACGCGGTCGGCCAGTCGGCGAAGGTAATCGACCTTCCTGTCGGTGAGGACGTCGCCGGGGAGGGCGGTGGCCATGTCGATCAGGACGATCCCGGACCGGTGCCGTCGTCGAAGGGCGAAGTCGTCGACTCCGAGGACCTTCACCGCCCGATGCCGGGTCTGGAAGCGCACGGACAAGTCGTAGCTGGGTGCTGTGTCCCGACAGTTCTGTCGCTGGGTTCCGGAGCGGCCGGCAACCGCCAGCCAAATTCTTTCGAGGCTTCCCTTCAGCATCTGGGGGTGCGCCGTGCACATCACACCGTCTATCTGCTCGGCGAAGGTACGCCCGGGTCGCAGTCGGTGGTCAGACGCAGGAAGCGCCACATCCCGCAGCACGAGGCGACTCAGCCGGTTTCCGATCGCGATGTCGGCCACACCGTGCATTCGTAGCTATGTTGACCTTCGTGCAGGACGCCGGCGTCCGGAGACGTGTGGATCCCCGCAGTGAGGGGCGCACCGGCCTCACGGAGGCGATCGAGGCAACCCGTGCCGACCGCCACCGGATTGGCCGGTTCGGCGCAGACTCTTCGAGCAGTCGCTAGAGCCAGGCCTGGCTTTCCCTGAGCGAGACGACGTCTGCAATCTTCGAGATCGTCTCGTGGCCCCGAGGACCGGTGGCACGGCGAGGCGTGCCACCGGATGTCCGGTAATGCTCCGACGCCGAAGGCCAGTTGTGCGGGCATCCTGCGGAGGTCCCGGTCATTCTGCTCGCAAGAAGCAGAAGCCAGTCGATTCCAGTCAGGCGAACTGCTTCATAAGCTTCGCCGCCTGCTCCGGGCGCAGCAGGCGGAAGTGCCCGTCCGCCGTCACCAGTCGCGTCCCCGGCTCAGCAGCGGCGGCTATCCACGCCTGAGCGAAGACATCGCCGTCCCCGCTGGCGACCACTCGCCCGCGCACGAGCAGCTCCACCCCGGAGGGGACGGGGCGCAAGTATTGGACGACGAGCTTCCGGGTCAGGCCCGGTTTGCCTGAGTCTGCCACGACATGCCCCAGCGCGTGATCCATCAGCATCGCCGAGATCCCGCCATGTACGTGGTGCGGCGGGCCTTCGAATGCCTCACCGAACGTACAGGTGGCGCTGGCCACGCCGTCGACAGTCTCGAACGATAACGGAGCAACGAATGGACTCCCCTCCCCGGTCATTGGTGAGAACATTCGTACGCCGTTGTACGGGTCGTCAACCGAGGAGGGCACACCGGCCTGCCGGCTCGTCGCGCCTAGGATCGAGGTGGCCTCGGCGACCAGAAGCCTCGCCTGGCAGAGGATCTTGGTAGGCACCTCCGACATGACCGAGGCGGTCCCGAGGGCGCGGAGCGCCCGACCGAGATCACGGACCGCGCGTCGTCTATCGACGAGATCGCCCGGGACGTCCTGCTCTGCCACAGTTGTCGCTTGACCGAGCAAGGGTCCCCAGGCGATCGTTGGTACCGGGCCGATTCCCTCCAGGTCCTCGCCGTCCCCTGCCCCTCGGCCGACCCTTTCAGATGGCGACTTTACGAATCCCTCATTCACGCGAGGACTCCTGGAATCTACCCGGTTGAGGCCTCGACGGGTCAAACAAATACCGGAGAGTTCCGCATCCCGCATCCCGTATGCCGGCGCCTGCAGCAGCGCCGAACTTGGGGATGCGCATGCTCGGCGCCGTCGGCACTTCGTCGCGGGACGGCTCGGCGCGCCGCTCGCGGATCGATCGTACGACGATGGCGTCCATGTCTTCAATGCCCTGCATGGTGTTCCTTCGAATCGTGGATGAAGACCGGTATCACCTCCGGTCAACGGCCGACGTACGTCCCCTTCGTGCGTGTTTTGAATGCCTCGAAGGCCGCGGCAGCGTCCTCGGTGGCAAAGGTAATGCGCTGGTTGTCCCACTCCAGGTCAAGCTGCTCGGCCAGGGTATTCGTCTCAGCACCTCGCAAGGCACGGACCGTCGCCCGCAACCCGAGTGGCGGCAGCTGCGCTAGATCCTTGGCAACCTTCAGCGCGTGCTCCAGCACCTGGCCGTCAGGGACCACCTGGTTGACGAAGCCTGCACGGTGCGCATCTTCCGCCGACATCGGCTGGTCCCGCAGCAAGAAGTCCGTCGCCGCCGATTGTCCCATCAGCTTGGTGACGAAATAACTGGCTCCCATGTCGGGGCCGAATCCAAGTGTGCCGAACGCAGCTTTGAACTTCACCGACTCGCCCGCAATGCGGTAAGTGTGCAGGCCAGCCCATCCGATGCCTCCGCCAGCCACGGCTCCATTGATGGCCGCGATGGTGGGCTTCTGAAAGTTGTTAAGCATCTGAAGAATCCATCGTCCCGGCCCCAACGGGTCGAAACGTCGAGCTTGAGCCGAGACCCCGAGCGAGGCGTGATCACCCTGCATCACTCCGCCGTAAAACATGACATCCGCGTCCGCGCCGGGACCGAGCTTGCCGTCCAGCTGGGCAAAGTCGACGCCGGGGCTCCACGCCGTCGCGCCGTCCGAGACGTTCGCGGTCGTGACGATGACGCGAACGCTGTCGTCACGTTCGAGCTCGGCGGAGACGTCCAAGAGTTCCCTCAGCAGAGACCCTCCGAGTGAGTTATTGGCGAGCGGACGATCGACCGTAAGCACGGCGACGTGCTCATCCACCGACACGTGCAGTTCCTCCGACATAGGCAGCCTTTCCTCGCGCGGGGGCTCCGGCGGACCGGGGAAGCTCCCGAGACATTTTACTGTACATTAAACTTTGGGCGAACAGAAGCATTCGTTCGAACCCCCCACGCGATCAATACCGCGTGGTCGATGATCTGAACCACATCTTCGACGCGCCCGATCAGGACCAGCGATGCCCGCACGGTCGCCGTCGGAGGACCTTGGCCGCTCACTTTGGGCCGGCGCGGTATTGCCCGAAAAGAGGGCCAGGTCTTCGCACCCCCGACCGCGAGCCACCCGAGTCCCGTGTGACGCGGCCGGGGATTTACCGGTGACACTCGAACGCATCGCGCACCAGAGGATGCTCACGCCGCGAATCGCGATCAGACTCCGTACCCTCCATCGACGTTGAGAGTCTGGCCGGTAATCCAGCCGGCACGATCTGACATGAGGAATCGGACTGCCTCGGCCACGTCAGTCACGTCCCCGAACCGACCAAGGGTCGTCTCCGACTTCGCCAAGGCCAGGCCTTGTTCCGTGAAGACCCCCGATTTCACCAACTTGTCGAACATGCCCTCCCCCTCGATGACGCCGGCGCCGACAGCATTCGCGCGAACGCCGAATCGCCCCTCTTCGCCGGCGATGCCCCTGATCAATGCCTGAACCCCCGCCTTGGGGGCCGACGACATCAGGTCCATCTTGCTGTACCGCTCGATCACCGGTGTGACGATGGCGGTTACTGCACCCGACGAAGCACGGAGCATCGGCAGGAAAGGCTGCACCAAGTTGAAGCAGCTCTTGAGGTCGTTGTCGATCACGCGTGAGAAGGTCTCGAGCTCAGTCTTGGCGATGAACGACATCGGAATCACCGGGCCCGCCGCGTAGACGACACCTCGCACGGCGCCGGCATCCGCGACTCGGCTCGCAAAGGCCCGAGCCTCGTCGGGAATCGCAAGATCAACCTGCTCAATCATGGCCTTTCGACCACTCGAACGGACGAGCTCCGCCGTCTCGTCGGCCCCCGCACGATTGCCTCGATACGCCACGACGACGTCATGGCCATCCTCCGCCAGGCTACGAGCGATGGCCCGACCCAAACCACCCGACGCCCCGCCGACAACCGTCCAGCTCATCGATTCCACCATCTTCTCTTCTCACTCCAAACTCGAGGATCGTTCGGCACACGAAACACATCGCGCGTCATCACGACTTCACGGCGCGCTACGGGCCAGCTGAACGAGGACCAACATTCCCGGAAGTATCTAATTCAGACTAAATAATAGGTGCATGTGACCGGGATCGTCAACAAAATCAGGGTGTCGCAGGCACGACCGTAGAAGGGCAGTTAGAATCGGGTTTGTGCCACGCCTAGCGACGAACAATGCCAGCAGCGCTCCCTTAGCGACTACCAAGTCCGCCAAGACCCGAGCCCGGATCTTGGATGCCACGGCGCACATTTTGTGCCGCAAAGGTTTCTCCGGAACTCGCCTGAGCGATATCGCCGACCGCGCCGAGTGTCAAGCACCGGCAATTTACTACTACTTCGAATCGCGCGAGGACCTGATCGAAGAGGTCATCTGGCAGGGAATGGCACACTTGCACGACCATGTGCGCAAGGCCCTCAAAGCTGCGAGCAGCGTGTCACCCGCGGAACGCCTGAACATCGCACTGGAGCAGCACCTACGCTTCATTCTGACCGAGTCCGACTACACAATGGCCGCGATTCGCAATGCCGCCCAGATGCCCATCGAGCTGCGCGATCGGCAACTCGCCGAGCAGCAGAAATACGCGGTGCTGTGGAGGAAGCTGTTCCGGGACGTGCGAACGGCCGGGCAACTTCGGCCGGGCGTCGACGAGCGGCTCGCACGCATGCTCATCCTCGGTTCGCTCAATTGGTCCACCGAATGGTGGCAGCCACGCGGAGAGTCTGTCGACACCTTGGTCCAGAACGCCAAGCGCATGCTCAACGGAGGATTCCTCAAAGAGGTCGATAACGAGGTCGACTGAGCCCCCGATGACAAGCCGGGGATCTCACGGGCCGATGACGGCCCACGAGATCCCCGGTTTCCAGCTACCCGCCTCCACCGACCACCACGTGTTCCGTTAGCAGGGCGCGGGGTGGCCGCGCCCTCCGCTCCCTCGGGCGTCGGCTCGCAGGTCTTCGATGTGGCCGTCCGCCTCGTCGCCAGCGAAGCTGGGAGTTCAGCTCTCCAGCTCGACGGAGAGCATGTGCGGTGACGGAACACTGCGAAAGTCCATCCAGTGCCCGTGAGGAGTCCATCCCATGTGGAACGGGAGCTCGATGCGACAGATCGGCCCAGTGCTGATGTCATCCGTATCAAAGATCTGGAACTCGCCGAGGTGCTCCTTGAACTTGGACACAGGAACGATGAGGTAACCATCGCCTTCGGGGGCGTCTACAGTCCGAGGGACAAACGCCGGCTCGAACGGGGACTCGTGGCGATTTGCGGTCAACTTCACTCGCTTGTCCGACCCACTGCGCATGTTGCGTCGAATTAGCGTGTCCATCCGCATCGCGCCTGGCCTGCTATCGCTGGGCGAGCCTCCCACGAGAACACCCCAGTCGTAGGGTCGGCCGAAGTGCCGTTCATCGATCTTCGGGAGCTCGCACATGACATCGTCGAGCACCTCACTCGTGACTGTTCGTGTCTTGAGGTTGATCGTCCATCTGCCAAGCACACTCGGCGCAACCTGGAAGAACGGAATGAAAGGGTCACCTGGTGCTGACATCTCGTCGGTTTGGAACGGCGGACGCCCGAACAACGGTGCGTCGAGCTGGATCGTGTCACCGATCTCGTTAGCCGACAGCATGTGCATCATGTACTGCGGCGGCAAGTCGGCAGTGATCCAGATGATCTCCGAGTTGATGTCGAAGCGGTTGATCAGCGCCAGCATGATCGGCTTGGCGACTTCCCATCCGTAC
>NZ_JBFUHV010000197.1:0-14862 GCF_056402215.1 Rhodococcus sp. P4_B6
CTACCTCACGTGCGGTGAGGGGGACATGTTCTTGTGTGCGATCCGGGACGGTCATTCACGGAAGGTGTTGGGATACAGCATTGCTAATCACATCAGCGCCGAGATGGTCACCACCGCCATCGATCGAGCCGTGGCCACGCGCGGTGGGCGGTGTCGCGAGACGATCCTGCATTCGGACCGGGGTGGGGAATACACTGCCCACCTGACCGCGGCGTCGTGTGTGCAGCACGGGTTGCGTCGGTCGATGGGTGCGACCGGGATTTGTTGGGACAACAGTCCATCCGAATCGTTTTGGTCGATCTTCAAGCATGAAGAATACTATCGGCACGTCTATGCAACGAAGGCTGATCTCGTTGCTGGCGTTGACAACTGGATTGTCTTCTACAACACTGTTCGACGGAACTCTACGGTGGGGATGCACAGTCCCGACAGCTACGAGAAGTTGCTTCAGGTGGGAGTCGCCTGAGGCACGCAACCCCCTTGTCCACCGTTCGGGGGGAACCTCAGGCGCCGAGCCCGTGGGTTGTCGGGTTGACGTGTCGGTCGGTGGGCTGCGGCGATGTGTCGCTGGATCGCAGCGTCGCCGTCTCGGTTGATCCCGGATTTTCGGACCGTCTGGGTGCGCGCCTCTGGCCGGAGGAGGGCACCCTGTGTGAGCAACTTTCCGAGGCTCACCACCCGGTCGCCCGGCTCACGGCACGCTATCCGGAGCTCCGGGGTGTCGATCGGAACTCGCCCGGACTCATCCGGACCTCACCTGCGGCGGGGTGTTGGGGTGTGTTCGGCCGGGGACAGTGCCACGGTGGTCACGCTTGCGGGGAGGCCGATCCGTGGCCATTCGGCGGTCAGGGCCACCCTCGGTGCCGGTGGCGAGACCGGGAGCCAGTACATCGGCTGGGTCCGGTACCGGCATGTCCCCGCGGTGGACTCCTGCCGATCCGGGTGGTGCAGGTACGGGTCGGCGACCGCGAGGTAGTCCGTCCCGGCCCACACATCCAGATACGACCACTGCGCCGATGGGTCCGCGGGGTCGGTGAGTGGCCGGGTTTCGTGCTGGGCCCGTTCGGCTGGGTGGCCCGTCGCGGTCAGGGTCAGGTGCACCGCGAGACCGGAGGGATATGCGATGATCCGCGACAGGTTCAGGGTCAGGTGGGTGTCCGCGGACAGTTGCAGGCGACCGTGCACCTGGACACCGCCGCAGGGCGGGGGTGCGGTCGCGGGCCAGCGGAGTCTGCGCACCACCCCGATGGTGCACCTCCACCACGGTCGCCGCAAACACCCCTGGTAAGACCCGGTTTACGCGGGGTAGCACTGTCGTTCACCGTGCTCGGTGATTCGGCGGTGACCCGCGGTTCATCTATATACTTTGTGCTGTCAAAAGAATTCGACGGGGAGTTGGTATCCGATGAAGGAGACCGGCGAGGAAACCTCGAATGAGGACGGTGCGGGCGCGTCGAACGGTCATCTGTCCTCGGACGATCTTGCCGGCGTGGTGGAGGCGCTCACCGGAGAACGTTTGACTGTGCGACGGGCGCCAGGCAGTCCGGGCGGGTCGACCACGCGCACCGGACTGCCGCTGAGCCGGATGCGAGTACGAGAGGAGCTGGGCGAAATCGATTCCACAGCATTGCGTTTCGTCGTCGACGAGTCGCGTCCTTTCTGGTTGACGAGGGGTGGGCTCACCCTCGATCGGGACGAGGTAGCAGCGCTGCCCGGTCGACGGACGGAGGTGGCGGCACTGCAACTGATGGCGCTGTCGCTGCGGGGGAGTGCCCACCCTGCCGACCTGGAGTGCATGGGCCAGTGTGGCACTGTTCGGAGCGACAGCACCGACCGTGTTCCACTGGCGGATCGTCTCGCGTACGAATATCTCTGCGTCGGTCAAGCTCGCGGTGCTGCGGTGGCCAGCTGCCCTGCCGGAAGTCATGACGCCGAACCCCCAACGACGCGCAGACCACATTGGTCGGTGCTCAAGCGGTTCAGAGTCTGGATGAGTGCCTCACGAGCAGGTGTTTCTTCATCCGATCCGATCGCGGCCTCCGCGACGGCTCGAACGGGAAGTCGCCGGCAAAGTTCCGCGACCGCTTCTTCGACTTCGGCATCAACGCTGCGGCCAGTAGCCCACGCGCAGGCGAGCACTGCAATGTCGCGCAGCTGGTAGGCGTCTCTGGCGAAAAGCGCGTAAGGCAGGAGGTCATCGAAGACCGCTGACAGGGTGTCGATCGGGGATTCCTCGGCCGCCTGAAGCGGGAGGAGATCGGCGAGTGCACGCGCGTCGGTAAGGACCATCCGTGCGGTCCATACCTCCGGGTCCGGCTGCGCCAGTGTAAGTGTCGTGCCGTCGGTGCAGTCGATGACTGTCGCGTTCCAGGCGCCGGTGTCGTGACGAAGGGTGCCGTTGCCGCGAACGTCGTCCAACACTGCGAATGGCAGGAGGCTTCCGGTCACGAGCGCACGTTCGCTTGCCTGGACGATGCACTCCTGGAGCGTGAGCTGGTGCCGTGACGGCAGAACGACGATCCCGTTGCATGCGCAGTCTACCGCGGCGATGCGTCGTCCGCCGCGGTAGGCGGTGAGTTCGGTGAGGTCGGTCTCCTGCTGTTCAGCCAGGATTACAGTCAGCTCGGGGACCTGTGTGGCAAGGGCCTCCACCGCTCGCGCGGAGCTGCCGTCGGCTTCCACGGTGTAGCGGACTTCGAGGCCGGTCTCGGTCGTTGTCAGCGTTGGTCCCGTGACCCTTGGTGGTTCTGCCTCGACCTGCGGGGCAGTGCCGGACGGGGTCAGGCATGTTCGCTGTTTCGGGGCGGTCACTGTGTCGATGGGAAGCGGCGGCGTGCAGGGTGTGCGTCCCAACTCTTCGGACTCGAGGGCCACGACCAGCTCGGACACTGAGGACCGTGGGCCGGTGATGACGATCTGGCTCCGCGTGGTGGATTTCATGGTGCTCCAGGTGGCGGGGGTTCTTCAGGCCCCGCTGGGCGGGGCCGACGATGGCGTGGTCGCGGCGACTCGGTGATTGTCGATGACCAGGCGTTTGCAGCGTGAGGCGCTGCGCTTGTCTGCAGCGGCTCACGCTGGGTTGTCTCTGCGGTGCCTACCTGTCGGTTGCGGTGGGGGTGTGCGTAGCGGCGCCGGCAAGGACACGACCGAGCCAATCGCTGCGGGTCTGCCGGGCGATCTGGGAGAGCGCGGCGTGCGGGAAGAGTGCGTCGAAGCCGTGGAATCCGCCGGCCCAGACGTGCAGATCGGCTTGGCCGCCGGCGGCCAAGATTCGTGTGGCGTAGGTGACGGCCTCGTCTCGGAAGACCTCAGCCGAGCCCGCGTCGATGTAGGTGGTCGGGAGGTCGGAGAGGTCGTCTGCGATAGCCGGCGAGACGCAACTCGGGACAGGCCCGTCGCCGATATCCGCGAGCACTGAGTGCCAGGCGAAAGCGTTCGCGTCGCGCGACCAGATGACAGGTCCGTCGAACTGGTGGCTCGAGGCGGTGTTGTTTCGATGGTCGAGCATCGGGCCGATCAGAACCTGGGCGGCGATGGCGGGACCCTTGCGTTCGCGGGTGAGCAGGGCAGTGCCGGCGGCAAGTCCGCCCCCGGCGCTGGTACCGGCGATCACGAGCTTGCTCAGGTCGATACCGAGATCGGTGGCGTAATCTGCGGTCCAGATCAGGCCCGTGTAGCAGTCCTCGACGAGCGTCGTGCCGGAGAACTCGGGTGCCAGGCGGTAGTCGACGGAGACGACGACCGCGCCGAACCTGGTGAGCCAATCGAGCGGAATGTCGATCTGGGAGTAGCGGTCGCCCATGATCATTCCGCCGCCGTGGAGCCAGTAGACGCAGGGTGCGTTGCCGTCGGTGAGATCGATGCCGATAGGTCTGAGGATGGTGACCGGGATCTGGGTGCCGTCGAAGCTCGCGATCGAGATTTCCTGACGGTCGACGGGGAGATGACTGGCGATGGCGGTTTCGGCGGGAAGGGTCGCGTAGGGGCGGATCATTTCGAGGGTCTGCTTGTCCAGCGGCGGTGTTTCCGGCATGGAGAAGAGAAGATCCTGGAGTTCGGGGTCGAGGGGAGGGTGGGGGAAGGTCAAGTCTGGTTCCTGGGGTGCGGTTGACCCGCGTTGGTGCTGTTGAGTTCGGAAGGCGCGGAGAATTTTTGGTAGTCGGCCTTGCCTCGGACGGGGATGAGGTCGCCGTAGGTCGGCTCGCCGGCCAGGATGTCGGCGAACTGTGCGACGATTCCCTGAGCTGCCTCTCCGGCGAAGATCCGGTGGTGGTCCTCCTCGGTCGTCCAGCCCTCCTGGACCGTGACGACGTCAGGGTTGGCGGCCGAGCGGCTCACCAGATACAGAACGCACCATTCCGTGGCGGCCGGGTTGCCCTCGTCGAGGCCCGTGAGCAGGAGCTCGACCAGTTGGTCTCCCATGCCCGGCTTTGCGGTCATCGTGCAGGTAAATCCGTAGTTTGCGTTCATGACTCAATCAAGCCAGCGCATCGAGAAAATTCGTAGACCGATGCTCTCCACCTCTTGCCCATTGCTACGACAGTTGTGTCGGGCGCCTCGTTTCGCCCACGCCGCAGAGGAATAGGCAAGCATTGGAGCGCAACGGTCTACAGCGACGGAGTTCGGTCTCCTTGAATGGAAATCAACCGAGCACACTCGGCAATCGAAGAGGTGGTTTACATGCAGATCGCACTCGTCACCGGTTCCAGCGCCGGCATCGGCCAGGCCACGGCCCGACAACTTGCCAAGCAAGGCCTCGGTGTCATCACGACCTACCGGTCCCACAAGAGCGAGGGCGAGGAGACCGTCGCGAAGATCGCCGCCGAGGGTGGCTCCGCGGTCGCGCTCCCGCTGGACCTCGCCGCCATATCCAGCATCGACGAATTCGTCGCCCATGTGAAGGTCGAGGTGGCGTCCCGCTGGGATGCTTCCGAGGTGAACTACCTGGTCAACAATGCGGGCGTGGGTGGTCCCGCGATGTTCGCCGACATCACCGAGGAAACTTTCGACCACTTCCACAACGTGTTGTTCAAAGGCCCGTATTTCCTGACGCAGAAACTTCTTCCAGTGCTCGCTGATGGCGGAGCGATCGTCAACACCGGCAGCACCGCGGCGCTCCCCAACCGAGTGAACCAGGGCTACTCCGCCTACGCCGCGCAGAAGGGCGCGATACACACCGTTACCGCATTCTGGGCAAAAGAGCTCGCTGAGCGCGGAATCCGCGTCAACAGCGTCGCGCCGGGAACTACGAGGACACGAATTGCCGACGACGCCTTCACGAAGATGCCCGAAATGCTTCCGGCCATCAGCCACGCGTTCGCTCTGGGCCGGGTCGGTGAGCCCGAGGATATCGCAAAGGTCATCGCGTTCCTGCTGAGTGATGCAGCTGCGTGGATCACCGGGCAGGTGCTCGAGGTGTCCGGCGGCGAGCGGCTCTAAAGCCTCTTCCGGACCCGAAAGCCCATGAGGAACCACCGCCAGGCGCGGTTGACTCCAGAACGCCAACTGCCCTGGCGCCGACTTCGAACGTCATATGATCGGTTCAGCAGGGATTTCGAGAACAGGAACATCACGTGAGTATCGAAGAGATCCGCAGACTGATCACCGCTCACGCGCACAAAGAAAACCTAGGGCTGCCCGGCGTCCGGATCAACAGAATCACCGACCCCACAAAACCAACTCCGTCGATCGCCGAGCCAATTCTCGCGTTCTCGATGCAGGGTGCGAAGCGAATCGCGCTCGCCGACAGAGTGTATGACCAGGTACCGGGGACCTTCATGACCGTTGCGGTCGATCTCCCGATAACGGGCGACTACGTTCGAGCTTCCCGTGCCGAGCCCTACCTCGGTTTTGCACTCGAACTTCGTTCGTCGTCGATCGCCGAACTACTTGTGGAGGCGGCCTCGGGCCTCCCCGGGATACTGAAGCCCCCGCCCCCCGGCATCTCGATCAATCCGGCGACCTCGGAAATGCTCGACGCGGTCGCTCGACTGCTGGCTCTGATAGAACGGCCGGTCGACGCACCAGTCCTCGCACCACTTCTCGAGCGCGAGATCCTGTGGCGTGTCTTGTCCGGCCCTGCCGGACCAACGGTGCGCCAGATCGGCCTCAGGGACAGCAGCCTGACCTATATCGGTCGTGCTATCCGGCACCTGCGTTCCAACGCATTCGAACCGATCCAGGTCGAGGAATTGGCGCAGCTGAGCGGGATGGGCATCTCGTCGTTCCACAAGCAGTTCCGCGCGGTTACCGCGATGAGCCCAATTCAGTACCAGAAGCGAATTCGCCTCCAAGAAGCACGACTTCAACTGTTCAAACGTCCGCACGACATTGCGGCAGTAGCACATTCCGTTGGTTACAGCAGTGCTTCTCAGTTCAGCCGGGAGTACCGTCGTGAGTTCGGTGTTGCGCCGAGTGTCGACGCACTGAGAATGCGTCAGGAAGGTGAGGCTACAGCCTGACCTGGCACGCGACTGGTCCCTCAGCGGCCGGCGTCAAAAATCGACGGGAGGATGGCAACGATCACCGCGGTAATCAGCACTGCACACGACCAGCGGAGTCGCCGTGGTCGGATCGATCCCGATCTGCGCCGCCACCCGGTCTCGAATGTCGCTCGTGGGTTATCCGCCACCTTCTATCAGGTCCGCGGCCGCGACCAGTTCGGCGGCGATCCTGCGGGCCTCTCCTGGTGTCAGGCGTGGCCGGAACTCGGGGTGGTCACCGACCTCCCAGGTCATTGAGACGCCGGGTCGACGGTCTGCCTCTCGGACGGGCGTGACGAAGCAGAACGACGATTCGATGCCGTCTTCGTCCAATGTGAGGTAATCCAGTGCTGCGGTCAGTTCGATGCAGTCGCTGCTGTCACCCATGCAGGTGTGGTCCGTGCGCCCGCGGGCGTCCTCGTTGGTGCACCAGGGTGCGCATTCGGTTCCGGTCGTCTGGTTGGTGTTCATGCTTTCGATCCTCCTCCCGTGACCGTTCGCCTGTCGCGGGTATCGCCGCAGGTGTGGTGGTCGACCATGATGACCCCGGCCTGCCGGTAGCTGTGGATGACGGCGCGGTTGAGTTCGACCAGCGCCCGGTCCTTCCACGGGGTGCGGTCGGAGCTGGTGTCGATGTTAAGCCTGGCGGCGATGTTAAGCCTGGCGGCGATGTCCGGGAGCATGTTGTAGCGGTTCTCGCCGGAGAAGTTGCGGGCCCCGACCTCGGTGCTGACGTACCAGCCGCTGAGCGGGGAGCACGGGTAGATCACCCCGCCGATGTTCGAGGTCCATGTTCGACACGGCGGGGACGGCATGCCATTTGAGGCCGAGGTCGCCGAACCAGTCGTAGTCGGGGTGGGTGATGTCGACCTCAGCCGGAGGTCGGCGGGCACGTCGAACCGGTGCAGGGGCTCGTCGGGGGTGGAGATCAGCAGCGGGAGAACTTCGAAGGCCGTGCCGGCGCCGTGCCAGCTCATCCGTGTCACGGTCTCGGTGATCTCGAGGTGGGCGGGATCGCCGATGATCCGGCCGTCGCGTTGCCGGTAGCCGGCGTAGCGGATCAACTACGGGCTGAGAATGCGGTACTCCCGCCCATCGGGGCGCGGCGGCGGGCCGATCGTGATCACCGACTGCAGTGCGCTGCCGTTGCGGCAGTGTGTCGATCGGATGTAAGCAGTCCGTGAAGGACCTTTCGCGGACTCGTCCCGTCGCTCGGTCCATCGGTCAGGAGTCGATAAGGGATCGGTAAGGGTGGGGGCGGATTCTTGGATTTGTCATTCCGCCCCGTTTTGAGGAGTTTCCGCCATGTTTACCCCCCGCATCCGCCGGTTTGCCCGTTCGTCGATGTTGCTGTCGGTTATCGGCTTGTCTGTGTTGGGTGGTGTCGGCGCAGCGAACGCGGCGTCGGCCGACGCGCCGCGCCACACCGACGACGTCTACATCTGCTGGTATGACGACGGTTATTCGACCACATATTGGATCTGCTGATACGGCGTGCCCTGCATTACGTCCGTCCCGGTCCGTTGTTGGACCGGGACGGACGTTGTGGTGTGTGGGGGAAGGGTTTCGCCGTGCCCGATCGGCCGCGGTGGACGGCACTGCGGGAGGTCGTTCACTCACGCCGTGGTGGCCTCCTCGACGTCGCTGATGGTGCGCAACGGCTCGATGCGGAACGGGGAGTCGTCGGCGATGCCCTCGGCCTTGTAGGATCCGGCGGTCGTCGCGGCGAGGACGTTGTCGAAGGCGTCGGCCAACGTCCCGATCGACGGCAGCAGTGCCTGCAGGAACAGGGTCTCCTGGGAAGCGCAGGGCCGTATGTTGCGACCCCGATGTGATGAATAATGCTTCCGCGCAATGGGTTACCGTGCATCGCCCGCGCGGCGCAGGTGTGATTCTCCGCTCGCCGCGCGGAGGCGCTCTCTTTGGGCGTCGACACCTCCCCATCGGCGATCGTGCCGGCGAACGCATCGAGGACGAACGCGGTGTGCGCGAAGCCGGGCATCATCGGCACGTACGTGAAGTGGGCGACGTGGAGGGCGTCGGGCTGATCGATGCGGAAGTTCCGGTCGATCAGTTCCGGCGGCCGCGGCGCCGATGGCTCCGCCGCGGTGGTGCGGACCCTCTTCGATGGGGTGGCACCGCGCTACGCATGAGTCGCTCGACGGTGTGGCGGGCCATCTCGATGCCCTGATGGTGCAGGTGGTCCAGCATCTTTGGGCGAGTCGCAGAGAGACTTCGGCCTGCGTCGACTGCGCTTGCTACGCTCGACGTAGAACGAGGCTGGCGACGCGGTGATGGACGCGTCCCACAATGCACGCCTCGACAACGGACGGCTGCGCCAGGCGTTCGTGCATCCGCGCTCGGTGAGCACCGGGCGGATGGGTGCGACCGAAGAGCTGATCGCGATGTTCGGCGATGAACCGGCGGATCACGTGTGTGGCGGGTAGCGTCCCGATCGAATAAAGGCGTTGCAGTCTTTAGTATTTCCATGGTCTTCGAGCTCGGCGTTCTTCCTCCGCAATGCCTGCAGTTCGGCGTCGGCCTCGGATGCCGACGCAGCAGGCATGCCGCCATCGGACGCTTCGGCCTTGCGGACCCACACCCGCGGCGTCTCCGTTTTCGGGGATATTCGTACGGTTCGCCTCGTGCTCGTCAGGTGTACCCGTCACGGTGCTCGAGGGCCAGGTGCACGGTCTTCTCCCGTACCTCGGCGCGGTAGACATTCGGCACAAGGATGACCTTCCCGAGAAGGAAGGTGTGCATCGAACTCGAGACGATTCATTGTGCCGAGTTCGGGGGTCTGCGTGTCGGTTCCGTTCTCGGCGCTCAAGAATTCGGTAAGGGTTCGATCAGGCCGGTCTTCCAGACTTTCTCTTGTCAGTTTCCCCCGACGAAGACAAAAGGAACGCCTGTTATGTTCATTCGTATCACCACCGCCGCCCGCACCCTGACCCTTGCCGCCGTGATCGGGGTGAGTGCCCTCGGCGCCGTCTCGATCGCCAACGCCGATACCGCCACTTCGCTCTCCGGCCAGGACGCGGTGTTCCTCGAGGGCATGGCCGATGAAGGGATCACGTTCACCACCGACGACGCCGGGGTCGGGCTGGCCCATCACATTTGCGGCGAATTCGCTGATGGCGCCACCTTCGAGGAGGTCGCTGCGGAGGGTCTGCAGCATTCGTCCCTGTCCGCGTACGACGTGGGTTACGTCATCGGTGGTTCGGTGTCGGTGTACTGCCCTCTGTACACCGACCAGCTGCCCGTCTGAGCCCGGTCCTCGTGCCCCCGTGCCGCCAGCGGTGCGGGGGACGGATGGGTCTGTCCGCGATTTCGGTGGCGCGACGATCCGCCTCGGCACCCGTATAACTCGGATACCGAGTTATACTTGGTGGTGCGTTCGAGCGGTCTGCGGGTCGTCCGACGCACCRCTGTTGCTCGCGTGGCGGGCATGCCGACAGTCTTTGGTGCGTGCCATGGATCGGTTCACCAGGCGAGGTGGGGGCTCGTGTGGTAGCTGGTCCGTAAGGGCGGCGGTGACATCCACAGTGACCTCACGAGGACGAACTACTCGTGCACACCGGAAATGAGTGAGGCGGTCTTCCGTGATGGGCAGGGTGGGTGCGTGGGGATGAGCGAGCACGATCTGGTGCCGGGTGCGATGTTCGCCGGATTCACGATCGAGCGGGTGCTCGGTACCGGGGGGATGGGCACGGTCTATCTGGCGCGGCACGGGAGTCTGCCCCGGGGGGTCGCGGTGAAAGTTCTCGACGGGACCGCCGACGACTACATGCGGGCGCGGTTCGTGCGCGAGGCCGAACACACCGCGCGACTCGAGCACCCGAATATCGTGACCGTATATGACCGGGGCTGCGAGGGTGACCGGCTCTGGATCGCCATGCAGTACGTGGCGGGAACGGACGCGGCGACGCTGCTGCGCCGCGGCCCGCTGCCACCGGATCTGGCCGTCCACATCGTCGCCGAAATCGGGCAGGCCCTCGACTTCGCACACGAGCACGGCATCCTGCATCGCGACGTCAAGCCGGCCAACGTGCTGCTCGCCGGGCGACCGGCCGCTGGTGCCGGGGTGTGGCGGGTGTTGCTGACGGACTTCGGGATCGCGAAGAACTTGGACGAGACCCGGCGTCTGACCAGGACGGGCATGCTGGTGGCCACCCTGGTGTATGCGGCGCCCGAGGCTTTGGTGGCGGGCGTCGAACCCGACCACCGCGCCGACGTGTATTCCCTCGGGTGCATGCTGTTCCAGTTGTTGACCGGTCGGCTCCCGTACTCGGGGTCGGCCGCTGCGGTGGTCGATGCGCATCTCAACCAGCCGATCCCGCGGCCGACCGTGCTGCGACCCTCTCTTCCCGACGCGATGGATCCGGTGATCCGGCAGGCGCTGGCGAAGGACCGCGACACCCGGTTCGACAGTTGCGGCGCCTTGGCGCAGGCGGCGCGCCGCGCCCTGTCGTCCCCCCGGCCGGCGCCCGGACCACGGGAGACCCGGACCCCGCAGATGCCCCCGGTACCGGACCGGATCCGCGCCCCGAGCCCTCCTCGTCAGGTCCGGGCGGCGACCCCGCTGCGCCGGGTGCGAATCGACACCCCGCCGCTGAACCGCGGTGTCGAGGGCGCAGGCCGGCCGGGCGGCACCCGCGCAGGTGGGCAGCCCGGACCGGTGCGCTGGTGGCGACGGACGACGACGATCGTGGTCGGTGTGCTTGCCGCGATGGTGGTCGTGGGCGCGGGGGTGGGTGCGGTCGCCGCCTATCTCGCATCGCCGCACCCACCGGCCGCCCGCACCCAGACCACGCTCGCCTTCGCCGGCCTGGCAAGCCCGCAGGGGGTCGCGGTCGATGCGAACGGGACCGTGTTCGTCGCCGATTCCAAGAACAACCGCGTTCTCGAACTGGCCAGCGGCGTGACCACCCAAACGGTGCTGCCCTTCAGCGGGCTCGACGACCCGCTGGCGGTTGCGGTGGACGCCCGCGGGAACGTCTACGTCGCGGACACGGGCAACAACCGGGTCCTCGAACTGGTCGCCGGCTCCGCTACTCCCACCACGCTGCCATTCAGCGGACTCGATGAGCCCCTTGGTGTTTCGGTTAGCGACGGCGGAGACGTCTATGTCGCGGACGGGGGCAACAACCGGGTCCTGAAACTGG
The DNA here is from genome assembly GCF_056402215.1 of Rhodococcus sp. P4_B6. Lineage (NCBI taxonomy): Bacteria > Bacillati > Actinomycetota > Actinomycetes > Mycobacteriales > Nocardiaceae > Rhodococcus > Rhodococcus sp. P4_B6. The sequence continues at coordinate 11,648 of NZ_JBFUHV010000197.1, forward strand.
TGGCCGGGTCCTCGACACCCACCGTGCTGCCGTTCACCGGACTCAGCCGGCCCACCGATGTCACCGTGAGCGATACGGGCGATGTCGTCGTCCCCGACTCGCGGAACCATCGGGTCCTCGAACTCACTGCCGGGGCGTCCACCCCCGCCACCCTGCCGTTCAATGACGGTCACGCACCGAACGCGGTGGCGGTCTCCGACGCCGGCGATGTGCTGCTGACCACCCTGGACTCCAACGACGTGTTCGAACTGGAGTCCGGTTCGTCGGCCCCGACCACCCTTCCGTTCACGGGCCTCGATCGACCCGCCGGAATCGCAGCCGGCGACGATGGTCACCTCTACCTCTCCGACCTCGGGAACAATCGGGTGCTCGAACTGGCATAGGTTCTGGCGACCGAGATAGCCCCGCGGCCTGCGGAGAGCCACTCGGATCGACTGTCGCGCAGGAAGACTCCGATCCGTGCTCCATCCGGGGTGCGATCTCGTGAGAGCGGGAGCCTCTGCCACCGCTCACCGGCCGCCTCGGCGCGCCCGTCAGGCCGGGGTCTGGTCGTTCAGCGCTCGTCGGGAGGTCTGCGGTTTCGCGTCCGCCCGGACCCGGTTGTTGATGGCGGCGCTGGCCTCGGTGATGAACTGATCGATCAGGCGCTGATCGGCGGGGGGCATCGGGTGGTACACCTCGCCGAGCATCTCGCCGAGTTCCCCGTAGATGCGACTGAATTCGTCGCGGCCGTGGTCGCTGAGCGAGATCAGCCGCTTGCGCCGGTCGGTGGGATGCGGCACCCGCCGGGCGTATCCGGCCTGCTCGATCCGGTCGACGAGCTCGGTCGCGGAGGCACTGGTGATGGTCAGTTCGGCGGCGAGTTCGCTCGCAGTCAGAGGGCCGTTGACGTAGAGATGGCCCAGTGCCACGGTCTCGGTCACACCGATGCGGAGGTGCCCGCGCGCCGCGTGACCGCGATACCGCTCCACCGCCAGGACCAGATCGCGGACGGCCAGCGCCAAGCGAATATCGCGTTCCATGCCTGTCAGAGTACCCGGGATCGACCAGGGCTCCGTGCCTTCAGGACTCCTTGTGTCTCGGCTACCGAGCTATTAGAGTCGGGGTGGTAGCGCAACGACTTTGTCGGCCTCGCGCGCGAGGCGATCTAGCGATGGAGGGGAATCTGGGCGGGAGCTTCCTCTAGAGCGCCGTGGTCCTGCCCGCCGCAACACCCGTCCTGCGCCGATCGCGTGCGCGGCCCGCCCGAGGGGACAGACGCCACTGCTCGACCTGCACTCCCCGTTCCCCTTGCCGATCACGATGGTCGCCGGCGGAAGGCTGCCTGCGACCATCGCGCCGAAGGGAGTGCAACGATGAGCGGCACCGCGCAGGGATCACGGATCGGCACCCAGTTCGGGCATTACCATCTCAAGCGGCTTCTCGGCAAAGGCGGCATGGGCGAGGTCTACGAGGCGTACGACCTCGACAAGGACCGCACCGTGGCGCTCAAACTCCTCCCCGACGCCTTGGCCGACGACCCGGTCTTCCGCGAACGTCTGCGCCGCGAATCGCACGCCGCCGCCCGCCTGCAGGAACCGCACGTCGTGCCGATCCACGACTACGGCGAAGTCAACGGCGTGCTGTACATCGACATGCGCCTGGTGCAGGGCGCCGACCTGCGCTCACTGTTGACCCGCTACGGGCCGCTGGCCCCGCCGCGGGCGGTCGCCATCATCAGCCAGATCGCCGCCGCCCTCGACGCCGCCCATGCCGACAAGCTCGTGCACCGCGATGTGAAACCCGAGAACGTCCTCGTCACCCGGCAGGACTTCGCCTACCTCGTCGACTTCGGCATCGCGAACTCGGCCACCGACGAGAAGCTGACCACGCTGGGAACCGCCGTCGGCACCTACGACTACATGGCCCCCGAACGCTTCGAGGGCGACGGCAGCGAGGTCACCTACCGCGCCGACATCTATTCGCTGGCCTGCGTTCTACACGAATGCCTCACCGGTGCAAGGCCTTACCCGGCGGACAGCATCCGGGTGAAGATCAGCTCACACCTGTTCGAGCCACCACCGCGGCCCAGTGTGGCGCGCCCCGGCGTGCCGGCGGGCTTCGATGCCGTCATCGCCCGCGGCATGGCGAAGAGCCCGCAGGATCGCTACGCCACCGCCGGCGATCTCGCACTCGCCGCCCACGACGCCCTCAGCGCCGGCGATCAGGACGAGGCCGCCACCCTCATCGAGAAAACCCAGGGCGACGCCGCCGAGCCCGGCCCGCCGGATGCCGCGGGACGGACCGGCACACCCCCACCGGCGCACACGCCGCCGCCCGCCGCCGCACCACCGACCTACATCGACACCCCGCCGCCTCCGCCGTACGGCACCCGCACGCCGCCGCCTCCGCCGTACGGCACCCGCACTCCGCCGCCTCCGCCCTACGGCCCCGTGCCACCGCAAGAACACGGTGCCCCGAATGCCAACGCAGACACCTGGATCGACTCACACTCACCGACCGCGGGACACGGTGGGGCCGGCGCGCCCCCCGGGTGGGACAGCACACAGGTCGCCCCACCCCCGCCCCCGGGGTGGGGCGGCCCCCAGCAGAGCCAGCCGCCGCGCCCGGGTCCGTCCAAGCGGATGTGGATTGTCTTCGCCGGCGCCGCGCTCGTCGTGGTCGCGGCCGCGGCCGGTGTGGCGATGTGGCTCGCGAAACCGGCACCCACGCCGCCCGCACCGGCTCCCGCGCAGGTGTCCGCACCCCCGACGTCCCCGGAACCGTCCGGCCAATTCACCGCCGCCGATCAGCAGCTGATGCAGGTCATGCCCACCGGATACGGCGAATTCAACTGCCAATCGGAACAGTCGACCCCAGGTGAACTCTCCTCCCTCTCCTGCCAGCCGAACCAAGCCACCGGTGCGCCCTCCGCCCGCTTCTTCCTGTTCACCGATCTCGCGGCACTGCAGAGCCATTACGACGATGTCCTCAATGAGACGGACGTCATTTCCTGCCCGGACGGTGGCGGCGGTCCCGGCCCGTACAGTTCGCACGGTGAACCCCAGACCGTCGGCCAGGTGGCGTGTTTCATGTCCGCCGACACTCCGCCGGTGCCCGCCATCGCCTGGACGAACGAAGCCGATCTGGCGGTCGGAAAGGTGTTCGCGGATGACCCGAACGGCATGACACCCATGTACGAGTGGTGGACGAAGCAGGGGGCGTTCGAGTAGGAC
>NZ_JBFUHV010000198.1:0-14741 GCF_056402215.1 Rhodococcus sp. P4_B6
GTCGTAACGGCTGCGCGCACGTTACGTGGGAATCAGGAACACCTCACAGTCCTCCCGGAAGGCGTGTCAGGCGGGTGCGTGGTCGCGGGGCATGAGCAGCGGGGCCAGCACGGCGAGCAGCACGGCGGGCAGAAGGAAGCCGGCCGCGGGCGACACGGAATACACCGGGGTGAGGGTGATCGGGGCGAGCGCGTTGCCCATGAATCGCAGCGCCTGCACGACGGACACCGCGCCGCCCCGGTTCGGGCCCGGCGACCCGAGCACGGCGGCGTTGACCCCGACCAGGATGAACTGACCGGCGACCCCGGCCGCGAACCACGCCACGGCCACGACTGCGAGGAGGGACACGGTCCCGGCGGCCGCGACGAGAATCGCCCCGCCGAACGCGCCGATCAGTACGGCCGCCCGGGCCCCGATCTTGTCGATGACACCGCCGACGAGACGTGCGGTGAGGATTCCGGCCACGCCGAACCCGGTGAGCAGCAGCCCGCGCTGGGTCGGGCTCAGCCCGAAGACGTCCTCGGCGCGGAACGCGACCAGGAAGCTCAGCCCACCGAGCGCGCCCCACCCGAGGAGTGCGACCACCCCGATTCTCAGCACCGACGGGGTGAGGGCGTCGCGCAGTCGCGGGCGCGGCGCCCCCGGCTCGGCGGGAGCGCTGTCGGGAACGCCGACCATCCCCAGCACCGCGGCCACGAGGGCGATGACGAGGAACGCGAGACGCCAGTCGACCTCCGCCGCGAGTCCACCGACGAGCGGCGCGCTCGACTGTCCCRCAGCCTGGAAGGCGCCGAAGATCCCCAGCGCCCGGCCGAGATGCTTCTTCGGGGTCGAGGCGGCGAGCGCCGCCAGCAGCAGGGGCGTCGTGAACGAGTTCGAACACCCCTGGAGCACGCGGGCACCGAGGAAGAGCGGCAGCGTCGGCGCCACGAAACAGGCCAGCGACGACAGCAGGTAGACGCCGTACGCGATCCGCACGGTCCGCATCTGTCCCCACCGGGCGCCCAGCGTGCCCGACACCAGCATCAGCAACGCGAACGGCAGCAGGTACGCCGTCAGCGACCCGGCCGCGGCGGATGCACTCACGCCGAGGTCGTCACCGATCTCGGGAAGGATCGAGGCGACCACCCCGCCGCCGAACGGGCCGAGGAAACCGCCGGCGTAGAGCGCCGTGCGCTGGAGCGAGGAACGAAGCGACTCGGACGAGTTCTTCGTCACAGCCCGAAGCTGCCGGGCCCACGCCTGCGGAGATACCGCTCGAACTCGGCCGCCAGCGCGTCACCGTCGATCTTCGAGATGGCCTCGGAGATGTCGGTCTCGGCGTCGCCGCGCTCCTCGAGGGAGCGGACGTAGTCGCCGATCTCCTCGTCGTCCGCGGTCATCTCGGTGACGGCTTCCTGCCAGTCGTCGGCCTGCGACGGGAGTTCCCCGAGCGGCACCTCGATGTCCAGGACGTCCTCGACGCGCTGCAGCAGAGCCACCGTCGCCTTGGGGTTCGGCGGCTGGGACACGTAATGGGGCACGGCCGCCCAGAACGACACCGCAGGCACACCGGCCCGGACGCACGCGTCCTGCAGCACCCCGGTGATCCCGGTCGGTCCCTCGTAGCGGGTCTGCTCGAGCTTGAACCGCTCGGCGGCCTCGCTGCTGTACGCGCTGCCCGTCACCGGGACCGGCCGCGTGTGCGGGGTGTCCGCGAGCAGTGCCCCGAGGATCACCACGGTGTTGATCTGCAGCTGATCGATCAGCTCGAGGAGGTCCTCGCAGAAGCTGCGCCAGCGCATGTTCGGTTCGATTCCGCGCAGCAGCACCACGTCGCGGTCGCTGCCAGGGGGCGAGCACACCGACAGCCGGGTGGCCGGCCACACGATCTCCCGGGTGACCCCGTCGACCTGCCGGACCGTGGGGCGATTGACCTGGTAGTCGTAGTATTCCTCGGAGTCCAGCTCGGCCAGCGGCTGGGCGTCCCAGGTCAGTTCGAGGTGCTCGACGGCTCCGCTCGCGGCGTCGCCGGCGTCGTTCCAGCCCTCGAAGGCGGCGACGAGAACAGGGTCACGAAGTACGGGCACGCCAGTGTCGGTGGCACCGTCGTCGGCGCTGTCGGTGGCACCGTCGTCGGCGGTGTCGGGGGTGTCGTCGTCGGGGCCCGCAGGCGTGACGGGGAACTCACTGGAACTCACCCACCCAGCCTACGGCCAGCGTTGGTTCCCCCGCCCACTAGTCTGGACGGCATGTCTGCGCCATTTCACTCTGCCCTGCTCGATGCGTTGAACCAGCGCGTTGTCATCGGCGACGGAGCCATGGGCACCATGTTGCAGGCCGCGGACCTCACGCTCGACGACTTCCTCGGGCTCGAAGGCTGCAACGAAATCCTCAACGACACCCGCCCTGACGTGCTGAAAGAGATCCACCGCGCGTACTTCGAGGCCGGGGCCGACGCTGTCGAGACCAACACGTTCGGGTGCAACCTCCCCAACCTCGCCGATTACGACATTTCGGACCGTATCCGGGAACTGGCCGAGAAGGGCACCCGGTTGGCGCGTGAGGTCGCCGACGAGATGGGGCCGGGACGCGACGGCATGGGCCGCTTCGTCCTCGGCTCGATGGGGCCCGGAACCAAGCTGCCGACGCTCGGCCACGCGCCGTTCGCGATCCTGCGCGACGCCTACGCCGAGGCCGCGATGGGCATGATCGACGGGGGCGCCGACGCGATCCTCGTCGAGACCTGCCAGGACCTGCTGCAGGTGAAGGCGGCGATCCTGGGCAGTCAGCGGGCGATGGAGACGCTGGGGTCGCGGCTGCCGATCATCACCCACGTCACGGTCGAGACCACCGGCACGATGCTGCTCGGCAGTGAGATCGGTGCCGCGCTGACCGCGCTCGAACCGCTCGGTATCGACATGATCGGGCTCAACTGCGCGACCGGTCCCGCCGAGATGAGCGAACATCTCCGCCACCTGTCCAAGTACAGTTCGCTCCCCGTATCGGTGATGCCCAACGCCGGACTGCCGCAGCTCGGCCCGAAGGGTGCCGAGTACCCGCTCACCGCGGAGGAACTCGCCGAGGCGCTCAGCGGCTTCGTCACCGAGTTCGGTCTCGGTCTGGTCGGCGGCTGCTGCGGCACCACCCCGGAGCACATCCGGCAGGTGGCCGAGGCGGTCCGCCTCGTCGAGAAGGCCGCGCGCAACCCGGTGCACGAGTCGGGGACGTCGTCGCTGTACACGGCGGTGCCGTTCGAGCAGGACGCCAGCATCCTGATGATCGGCGAGCGCACGAACTCCAACGGCTCCAAGGCATTTCGTGAGGCGATGATCGCCGAGGACTACCAGAAGTGCCTCGACATCGCGAAGGATCAGACCCGCGACGGCGCCCACATGCTCGACCTCAACGTCGACTACGTCGGACGTGATGGCGCCGCCGACATGGCCGCCCTCGCGAGCCGGTTCGCGACGTCGTCGACGCTGCCGATCATGCTCGACTCCACCGAGCCCGCGGTCCTGCAGGCCGGTCTCGAACACCTCGGCGGCCGGTGCGCCGTCAACTCCGTCAACTACGAGGACGGCGACGGACCGGACTCGCGGTTCCAGAAGATCATGCGGCTCGTCAAGGAACACGGCGCCGCCGTCGTCGCGCTGACCATCGACGAGGAGGGCCAGGCGCGCACCGCAGAGCACAAGGTCCGCATCGCCGAGCGCCTGCTCGACGACATCACCGTGAACTGGGGCCTCGACGAGTCCGACATCATCATCGACGCGCTGACCTTCCCGATCTCCACCGGTCAGGAAGAGGTCCGCCGCGACGGCATCGAGACGATCGAGGCGATCCGCGAACTGAAGAAGCGGCACCCGCGGGTGCACTTCACCCTCGGCGTGTCCAACATCTCGTTCGGTCTCAACCCTGCCGCCCGTCAGGTCCTGAACTCGGTGTTCCTGCACGAGTGCACCGAGGCCGGCCTCGACACGGCCATCGTGCACGCGTCGAAGATCCTGCCGATGGCACGGATCCCCGACGAACAGCGCGAAACGGCCCTCGACCTGGTCTACGACCGCCGGCGCGAGGGCTACGACCCGCTGCAGAAGCTGATGGAGCTGTTCGAGGGCGTCTCCGCGGCGTCGGCACGCGAATCCCGCGCCCAGGAACTGGCGGCGCTGCCGCTGTTCGAGCGGCTGGAACGGCGCATCGTCGATGGTGAGCGCAATGGCCTCGACGACGACCTCACCGCGGCGATGGAAGAGAAGCCGCCGCTCGCGATCATCAACGAGACCCTGCTGTCCGGCATGAAGACCGTCGGCGAACTCTTCGGGTCCGGGCAGATGCAGTTGCCGTTCGTGCTGCAGTCCGCCGAGGTGATGAAGGCGGCCGTGGCGTACCTCGAACCCCACATGGAGGCCACCGACGAGGACGGCAAGGGCCGCATCGTCATCGCCACCGTGAAGGGCGACGTCCACGACATCGGCAAGAACCTCGTCGACATCATCCTCAGCAACAACGGGTACGACGTGGTGAACCTCGGCATCAAGCAGCCGATCGCGACGATCCTCGACGCGGCGATCGAGCAGAAGGCCGACGTCATCGGCATGTCCGGTCTGCTCGTGAAGTCGACCGTGGTGATGAAGGACAACCTGCAGGAACTCAACGCCAAGGGAGTCGCGGAGAAGTTCCCCGTCCTCCTCGGCGGTGCTGCGCTGACCCGCTCATACGTGGAGAACGATCTGGCCGAGGTGTACGAGGGCGACGTCAGCTACGCGCGCGACGCATTCGAGGGCCTGCACAGGATGGACGAGATCATGGCCGTCAAACGCGGCGGCGGACCCGACCCGGACAGCCCGGAAGCGATCGCCGCCCGGGAGAAGGCGGCCGAGCGCAAGGCGCGCCACGAACGGTCCAAGCGGATCGCGGAGAAGCGCAAGGCCGCCGAGACCCCGGTCGAGGTGCCGGAACGGTCCGACGTTGCCACCGACATCGTCGTCCCGAGCCCGCCGTTCTGGGGCAACCGGATCGTGAAGGGTGTCTCGCTGTCCGACTACGCCGGACTGCTGGACGAGCGCGCCCTGTTCCTCGGGCAGTGGGGCCTGCGCGGGCAGCGTTCCGGCGACGGACCCACCTACGAGGAATTGGTGGAGACGGAGGGCCGCCCGCGCCTGCGGTACTGGCTCGACCGGCTGAGCACCGAGGGAATCCTCGCGCACGCCGCCGTGGTGTACGGCTATTTCCCCGCCGTGTCCGAGGGCGACGACGTGGTCGTGCTCACCGACCCGGCGCCCGACGCGGACGAACGCTTCCGGTTCACGTTCCCGCGCCAGCACCGCGACCGCTTCCTCTGCGTCGCCGACTTCGTGCGGTCCCGCACCGAGGCGAAGGAGACCGGCCAGGTCGACGTGTTCCCGATGCAGCTGGTCACCATGGGGCAGCCGATCGCGGACTTCGCGAACGAGCTGTTCGCCGCCAACGCGTACCGCGACTACCTCGAGGTGCACGGCATCGGCGTGCAGCTGACGGAGTCGCTGGCCGAGTACTGGCACCGACGGGTCCGCGAAGAACTCGTGCTGCCCGGCGGCCACAACGTCGCCGAGCAGGATCCGTCGGAGGTGTCCGGGTTCTTCGACCTCGCCTACCGCGGCGCCCGCTACTCGTTCGGCTACGGCGCCTGCCCCAACCTGGAGGACCGCGCGAAGATGGTCGCTCTCCTCGAACCGGAACGGATCGGTGTGAAGTTGTCGGAGGAACTGCAGTTGCATCCCGAGCAGTCCACGGATGCGTTCGTGCTGCACCACCCCGAGGCGAAGTACTTCAATGTCTGACGCATTCGACGGTCTCGCAGGCGTGCTGTGGGACATGGACGGAACGCTGCTCGATTCCGAGAAGATGTGGGACGTCGCGGTCCGTGAGTTGTCGATGCACCTCGGTGGGCCGATGACGGAGGAGACCCGGCTGAAGACGATCGGCGCGTCCAGCGCCAACGCGCTCGGCGTCATCTTCGACGCCCTCGGGCTCGACCGGGATCCGGCGGCGCTCGCCGAGGCCAAGGAATGGATGTTCACCCGCGTCGAGGAACTGTTCGGCGACGGCATCCCGTGGCGGCCGGGCGCCCACGATGCACTGCGGACCGCCCGGGCCCACGGCCTGAGGTCGGCGCTGGTGACCAACACCGAGCGCCGCCTCACCGAGCGGGCGCTGGAGACGCTCGGCAGGCACCACTTCGACCACTCGGTGTGCGGCGACGAGGTGCCGGCAGGCAAACCACATCCCGACCCGTACCTGCGGGGTGCCGAACTTCTCGGGTTGCATCCGTCGCAGTGCCTCGCGATCGAGGACTCGCCCACCGGCGCGGCGTCCGCGCAGGCCGCGGGCTGCGTCGTGCTGATCGTCCCGTGCGAGATCCCGGTGGCCGACGGCCCGGGGCGGGTGTTCCGGGACAGCCTCGAAGGTCTCACCGGTTCCGATCTGGCCGAGGCCTGGGCGCAGCCGAGCGGTGTGCGTCTCTAGGTAGTCTGGTTCCCCGTGGCTGTCCCGAAAATCGTGCTGTTCTACGTGTTCACTCCGCTCGCCGACCCGGAGGCGATCCGGCTGTGGCAGTACACGCTCGCCGAGGCACACAACCTGACCGGGCGGATCCTCGTCTCCGAGCACGGCATCAACGCGACCGTCGGCGGCGACATCCGCGACGTCAAGCGGTACGTGAAGGGGACCCGCGGCTACGCGCCGTTCAAGGACGCCGACATCAAGTGGTCGGACGGTCTCGGTGACGACTTCCCGCGGCTCAGCGTCAAGGTGCGGTCGGAGATCGTGACGTTCGGTGCGCCGGGCGAGCTGAAGGTGGACGCGGACGGCGTCGTCGGCGGCGGTACCCACCTGGCGCCGGACGAGGTGCACCRCCTGGTCGAGGGGCGCGGTGACGACGTCGTCTTCTTCGACGGACGCAACGGTTTCGAGGCGGAGATCGGCCGCTTCCGGGACGCCGTCGTGCCGGACGTGTCCACCACCCGCGACTTCGTGCACGAACTCGACAGCGGCAAATACGACCATCTCAAGGACAAGGCTGTCGTCACCTACTGCACCGGGGGAGTGCGGTGCGAGGTCCTGTCCTCGCTGATGCGTTCGCGCGGGTTCGGCGAGGTCTATCAACTCGACGGCGGCATCGTCCGGTACGGCGAAGCGTTCGGCGACACGGGTCTGTGGGAGGGGTCGCTGTACGTCTTCGACAAGCGGATGACCATCGAGTTCAGCGACCAGGCCACGACCCTGGGGCGCTGCACCCGATGCGGCGGTCCGACGTCCCGGTACGAGAATCTGCCGAACGACCGGGGCCGCGAACTCGTGCTCGTGTGCGCCGACTGCACCGAGAACCGGGCGGGCTGAGGTGGCCGGGGCGCCGCTGCCCGTCCGCAACGGTCTCGGTCCCGATCGCATCCGGATGCCGGCCGGGCTCGGGGCGAAGACCGTCGCCGAATTCCTGGTCGAGACGTACCCCGACGAGCGGGCGCACTGGCTGTCGCTGATCGACGGTGGGGGAGTCGTCGACGAACACGGCCGGGTCGTCGACCGCGGCACCCGCTATGCGCCGACCCGATTCGTGTACTTCTACCGCGACCCCGCACCCGAGATCCCGGTTCCGTTCGAGATCGACATCCTCCACCGCGACGACCACCTCGTGGTGATCGACAAGCCGCATTTCCTCGCGACCATCCCGCGGGGCGCGCACATCACCGAGACGGCGGTCGTGCGGTTACGGCGGACGCTCGACCTCCCCGATCTCACCCCGGCGCACCGGCTCGACCGGATGACGGCCGGTGTGCTGGTGTTCCTGATCCGGCCGGAAGACCGCCGGGCCTATCAGGAACTGTTCGTCTCCCAGCAGGTCACCAAGGAATACGAGGCCGTCGCCGGGCACGATCCCACGCTGGAGTTTCCGCGCATCATCCGCAGCCGCATCGTCAAGGAACACGGGATCATGACGGCCACGGAGGAGCCGGGAGAACCGAACAGCGAAACCGTCGTCGACCTGATCGAGACCCGGGACGGCCGCGCCCGGTACCGGCTGCTGCCGAAGACCGGCCGGACGCACCAACTGCGGCTGCACATGTCGTCGCTGGGACTCCCGATCGAGGGCGACAACTACTACCCGGACTTCCGCCGATCCGAGCCCGGCGACTTCTCGACCCCGTTGCGGTTGCTGGCGCGGGCCATCGAGTTCACCGATCCCCGTTCGGGCCGGGTCCGCCGGTTCGAGAGTCGCCGCACACTCGGGTGGTGACCGGTTCGGAGAGGTCCGCGGCGGCGTGAAACAATGGGTCCTCGTGAAGACCTTCGAATCCCTGTTCGCCGAGCTGACCGAGCGTGCCGCTACCCGCCCCGAGGGGTCCGGCACCGTTGCCGCCCTCGACGCCGGCGTCCATTCGCAGGGAAAGAAGATCCTCGAAGAGGCGGGTGAGGTGTGGATCGCCGCCGAGCACGAAAGCGACGAGGCGCTCGCCGAGGAGATCTCCCAGCTGCTGTACTGGACGCAGGTGCTGATGGTGGGCAAGGGCCTGAAACTCGAGGACGTCTACCGACATCTGTGATCGGTGATCGAGACTCCTCCACCCGCTCCCGAAAGGAACCTCAGCCATGCTGCGCGTCGCAGTCCCCAACAAGGGCTCGCTGTCCGAGTCCGCCGCCGAAATTCTCTCCGAGGCCGGCTACCGCCGTCGCACCGACTCCCGCGACCTGACCGTCCTCGACCCGTCCAATCAGGTCGAGTTCTTCTTCCTCCGCCCCAAGGACATCGCGATCTACGTCGGATCCGGTGAACTCGATCTCGGCATCACCGGCCGCGACCTCGCCCGTGACTCGGGCGCCCCGGTCGCCGAGCGGCTGTCGCTCGGCTTCGGCCGCTCCACGTTCCGGTACGCCGCTCCCGCGGGCAAGGACTGGAAGGTCGAGGATCTCGCTGGACTCCGGATCGCCACGTCCTACCCCAACCTGGTGCGCGACGACCTCTCCGCACGCGGGATCGAGGCCTCGGTCATCCGCCTCGACGGCGCCGTGGAGATCTCGATCCAGCTCGGGGTCGCGGACGCCATCGCCGACGTCGTCGGATCCGGCCGCACCCTGCGCCAGCACAACCTGGTCGCGTTCGGTGACACCCTGTGCGACTCCGAGGGTGTGCTCATCGAGCGCGCCGGTTCGCCCGCCGACGATTCCGCACGCAACCAGTTGGTCGAGCGGGTGCGCGGCATCGTCTTCGCGCAGCAGAATCTGATGCTCGACTACGACTGCCCGAAGACGATCCTCGACGACGCGCTGAAGATCACCCCCGGACTGGAGTCGCCGACGCTGTCGCCGCTCGCCGACGAGAACTGGGTCGCGGTCCGGGCGATGGTGCCGATCAAGGGTCACAACGGAGTGATGGACGAACTCGCGGACCTCGGCGCCAAGGCCATCCTCGCGTCGAACATCCGGTCCTGCCGCGCCCTCTGATCTCGTTCCGCCGCAGGACGATCCGCGCCCGTTCCGATCAGGAGCGGGCGCGGACCTGTACGGTCTGGGCGATCCGGCCGACCGCGCCGGTCTCGTCGTACAGCACGCCCGCGCACATCCCCACGCCGTCGGGGCCGATGGACGTCTCGGAGCCGACGCCGACCCATTCGCCCTCGGGGACCCGGAAGATGTGCACGGTGAGGTCGGTATTGAGGAACGTCCAGTCGGCCGGGTCGAGTTTCGATCCCACACCGTTGGCGACGTCCGCGATGGAGAAGAGCCGCTCGAGCGGCGTMATGGTCTCGCCGAGGACCAGCGCGGGCCGCGGCCTCGCCCACAGCTTGCCGGGGCCCTCGCACCCCATCTCGGCGATCCACCGCCAGTCGAGGGTCGTCAGGTAGCCCGAATTCCAGCCTTCGCTGAACTTGCCCTCCCGGCCGGTGGACCGAGGTTCGAGCGGCGGGTCGACGACGTGGACGGCATCGTTCGTGTCGACGGTCTCCATGCGCCACGCCGAGCCCCGCGCCACGGCCCGGGGCCGGTCGCCGACGGTCCACAGTTCGGCGACCACCAACTCCACCCGGCGGCCCGGCCGCTGCACCCAGGACCGGACCTCGAGTTCGGCGATCGGGATCGGGCCGAGGATCTCGACCACGACCCGCGTGATGCGCGCGTCGTCACGAGGGGCGCACCGTTCGAGTGCCCGCACGAGCAGCGCGGACGGGGGAGCGCCGTGCTGCATCGTCTCGGCCCACACGCTGATCGTCAGATCCGTGCTGTCGAATCGCTCGACCGTGATCTTCTGGTCCGAGTCCACTTCCGGCGCACCCAGTGCTTCCGAACCGAGTGGTACGTAGTAGGACTCGGAACTCATTCGACAATCTCCTCGAAACCTGGTGCGTCTTCGGCGGGCCCCTCCGGCCATCCCGGGTAGGGAGGCGGCGTTCCTCCGAACGAGGGGCACAGGGACTTATGATCACACCAGTCGCAGAGCCGGCTCGGCTTGGGTCGGAAATCGCCGGTGACACCCGCCGCCAGGATGGCCTTCCAGATCGCCGACAGTGTGCGCTCGAACCGCAGCAGTTCGTCCTCGTCGGGTGCGTAGGTGAGGACCGTCCCGGACGCGAGATACAGCAGTCGCAGCTGCGCCGGGACGATGCCGCGGGTGCGCAGCAGGACCAGCGCATAGAACTTCATCTGGAACAGCGCCTTGGACTCGGACATCTCGCGGGGTGCGCGACCGGTCTTGTAGTCGACCACCCGCACCTCACCGGTGGGGGCCACGTCGATTCGGTCGACGAATCCGCGGAGCAGCACCCCGTCGGCGAGTTCGGTCTCGACACGCTGTTCGCACGATTCGGCCTCGAACCGGGTGGGGTCCTCCAGTTCGTAGTAGGCGGTGACGAGCGACCGCGCCTCGTCGAGGAACGACTCGCGCTGGTCCTCGGGAACCAGGTCGATCAGGTCGGGGGCCTCGGCGAGGAGGCGCTCCCAGGACGGGAGGATCAGATCGACCGCCTTCTGCGGAACCCGTTCGGCGGCGGGCAACGCGAACAGCGTCTCGAGCGCGGCGTGCACGACCGTGCCCTTCACCTGCGCGCGCGACGGCGCCTCCGGGAGCCGGTCGACGGCACGGAAGCGGTAGAGAAGCGGGCACTGCTTGAAGTCGCCGGCGCGGGACGGCGACAGGGCGGGGCGCCTGCGGGTGACCGAAGTGTCGCCGGGCTGTGACGGGGAACCCTGTGTGACGGGGGCTGGCGACTCTGAGATGCTCACACCTGGCAGGGTAGGCCCCCGGTCCGACAGTCGTGTCGGGGCAGCGGGACGGGCGCCGGACGGCGCCGGACGAACAGGCTGAGGAGTCGGTGACGATGGTGGGACGCGAAACGCGACCGAGTGGACCGTTTCGGGTGGGCGATCGCGTCCAGCTGACCGATGGCAAGGGCCGGCACTACACGGTCAACCTGGAGGCCGGCAAGGAGTTCCACACGCACCGCGGCGGAATCCTGCACGACGACCTGATCGGCACCGACGAGGGCAGCGTGGTCAAGTCGACCAACGGCACCCCCTACCTGGCGCTGCGACCGCTGCTCGTCGACTACGTCCTGTCGATGCCCCGCGGGGCGCAGGTCATCTACCCGAAGGACGCCGCGCAGATCGTCCACGAGGGCGACGTCTTCCCCGGCGCCCGCGTCCTCGAGGCCGGCGCAGGCTCGGGCGCCCTGACGTGCTCCCTGCTGCGGGCGGTCGGGCCGGAAGGCCGGGTCATCTCGTACGAGGTGCGCGACGACCACGCCGAGCACGCGGTGCGGAACGTCGAGACGTTCTTCGGGGAACGCCCCGCGAACTGGGACCTGACCATCGCGGACGTCGCCGAGTTCGACGCCGACGCGGCCGGCGGCCCGGTCGACCGGGTGGTCCTCGACATGCTGGCACCCTGGGACGCGCTGCCCGCGGTGTCCAAGGCGCTGGTCCCCGGCGGCGTGCTCGTCGTCTACGTCGCGACTGTGACGCAGCTCTCCAAGGTCGTCGAGGCGATGCGCGAGCAGGAGTGCTGGACCGAGCCGCGGTCCTGGGAGTCGATCGTCCGTGGCTGGCACGTCGTCGGGCTCGCCGTGCGGCCGGAACACCGGATGCAGGGCCACACCGCGTTCCTGGTGAGCGCCCGGCGTCTCGCCGAGGGAACCGTCACCCCCAAGCCGCAGCGCCGGTCGGGTAAGGGCTGAGACACGGCTTCGGCGGCGCCCGGAGCGGGCGCCGCCGAAGGACCGGGCTAGCTGCAGCCCGCGCGTGCCATGCCGAGCAGGGTGCACGTGCTCTCGTCCGACACCTTCCACACGCCGTCGACGTTCTCCCACGTCCACGCCGTCGGAGCGGCCGTGCCGTGCGGGCTCACGATCGCGACGTTCGCCGTCGCGGTATCGCCCTCCACCTGCACGTCCGTGACCGTGAAGGACACCGGGTAGTTGGCCATGGCGGCGGTCATCGCCTCCAGATTCGGGCGGCGTTCGTCGCCGTCGACGACCACGACGGTTTTCTCGTCGACCGGCCGGGCCGGGTCCACGAGCAGCTGGAGCGTACCGAGCAGTTCCTCCGACGTGGGGGCGGCGACGGTCGCGTCTACCTGCGACGACGTGGCCGCGGACGTCGCCGCGGCGGTGCCGGAACCGTCGTCGGACGAGCAGGCCGACATTCCGAGCGCGAAGACCACCGCGCCCACGGCAACCACGGACCTACCGGTGAAGGACGTGCCGTTCAGGGGCTTGCGGATTATCACGACGAACCCTTTCGTTACACGGAACAGAGAGGAAACTGCTCGACAGGTAGGTAAGGCTAACATGAGAGTTTCGATGGCCCCGGGTGTCGCGTATGCCGATTCGCAATCGGCAGAATCCGTGTCACGGCGCAGAATTCGGGCAGTGCCGGTAGCGTTGATAGATCTCATTGGGAGGAGACGCACATGAGCTCGACAGAGAACCCCGATTCGGTTGCGGCCGCACGAGAGCTCGAGGCGTTGCGCGCGGAGGCGTCGGCACTGCGCAGGCAGCTCGCGGAGTCGCCGGAACAGCTTCGTGAGATGGAATCGCGAGTGGACTCGCTGTCCATCCGGAACACCAAGTTGATGGACACCCTCAAGGAGGCCCGTCAGCAGCTCATTGCGCTCCGAGAGGAAGTCGATCGCCTCGGCCAGCCGCCGAGCGGGTACGGCGTGCTGCTCGGAGTGCACGACGATCAGACCGTGGACGTGTTCACCTCCGGACGCAAGATGCGGTTGACCTGCTCCCCGAACGTCGACGCCGAGACCCTCAAGCTCGGCCAGACTGTGCGCCTCAACGAGGCACTCACGATCGTGGAAGCGGGCAACTTCGAGCGTGTCGGTGAGATCAGCACGCTTCGAGAGGTCCTCGACGACGGTCAGCGCGCCCTCGTGGTCGGTCACGCCGACGAGGAACGGATCGTCTGGCTGGCCGAACCCCTCGCCACCGTGTACGCGGACAGCGAACGAGAGTCGGTCGCGTACGACGCCGAATCGCCCACCCGCAAACTACGGCCGGGCGACTCCCTCCTCGTCGACACGAAGGCCGGGTACGCGTTCGAGCGGATCCCCAAGGCCGAGGTCGAGGATCTCGTCCTCGAAGAGGTTCCCGACGTCCACTACGACGACATCGGCGGCCTCGGCCGGCAGATCGAGCAGATCCGTGACGCCGTCGAGTTGCCGTTCCTCCACAAGGACCTGTTCCACGAATACGAGCTCCGCCCGCCGAAGGGTGTGCTCCTCTACGGTCCGCCCGGGTGCGGCAAGACGCTCATCGCCAAGGCGGTCGCCAACTCCCTCGCGAAGAAGATCGCGGAGGCCCGGGGGCAGGACAGCAAGGAAGCCAAGTCCTACTTCCTCAACATCAAGGGCCCCGAGCTGCTGAACAAGTTCGTCGGCGAGACCGAGCGGCACATCCGGCTGATCTTCCAGCGGGCCCGGGAGAAGGCGTCCGAGGGCACCCCGGTGATCGTGTTCTTCGACGAGATGGATTCGATCTTCCGCACCCGCGGGTCGGGTGTCTCCTCCGACGTCGAGACCACCGTCGTGCCGCAGCTGCTCAGTGAGATCGACGGTGTCGAGGGACTCGAGAACGTCATCGTGATCGGCGCCTCCAACCGCGAAGACATGATCGACCCCGCGATCCTGCGCCCCGGCCGCCTCGACGTGAAGATCAAGATCGAACGCCCCGACGCGGAGTCGGCGCAGGACATCTTCTCGAAGTACCTCGTCGAGACACTGCCGGTGCACAGCGACGACATCGCGGAGTTCGGTGGCGACCGCACGGCCTGCATCCGGGTGATGATCGAACGGGTCGTCGACCGTATGTACGCCGAGAGCGAGGAGAACCGCTTCCTCGAGGTCACGTACGCCAACGGCGACAAGGAGGTCCTGTACTTCAAGGACTTCAACTCGGGGGCGATGATCCAGAACATCGTCGACCGCGCCAAGAAGTACGCGATCAAGTCGGTGCTCGACACCGGTGCCCCGGGCCTGCGCGTCCAGCACCTGTTCGACTCCATCGTCGACGAGTTCTCGGAGAACGAGGACCTGCCGAACACCACCAACCCCGACGACTGGGCCCGGATCTCGGGCAAGAAGGGTGAGCGGATCGTCTACATCCGCACGTTGGTCACCGGTAAGAACGCGAGCGCGAGCCGCGCCATCGACACCGAGTCCAACACCGGCCAGTACCTGTAGGCCGATCGGTACGACCCGCGCGGCGGGAACCGGGGACGGTTCCCGC
>NZ_JBFUHV010000199.1:0-14569 GCF_056402215.1 Rhodococcus sp. P4_B6
GCCTTCGCCTGCTCCAGCTCGGTGGGAGTGTCCGCAAACCACAGGTCGGGGTCGTCGACCCGGCACGGCAGGTCACCACGTGCGGTAGCGATCTGAACAAATCCGCTTGTGGCGGTTGAGGTTTCGGATACCCCTCGGCATGTCACGGTAGACACGTCGTTCTCCTCTGCTCTCATTGCGACGGTTATTCTCTTCGGTTCGTTGAAATGGATGCGAACCAGAGCCGAGGCTGCGAGCGGGAAGGGTGCTCGAACTACGAAGGCCACGGTCCGCGATGCGGGTCCGTGGCCTTGAAAAGACGGTGGGAGTTGATCTATCGAGGAATTCCTCGACAACTCCGATACACGGACTCGACTGCTGTTGCGGGACGACGACGGGCTGCCGACCAGACGATCGCCGGTGCCTGTTCCGCCGCGTTCATGCCGAACAACGCGGAGGCAGCAGCGACTGCCGTCTCATGTGCTTGGAACTTCGTCATTTCACTGCCACCTCCATTTCTTCTCGATCCGATGTGAACCACACGGGTCTCCCCGCGCACTGAAACCACAGTAGGCAATTCTCCAGAACCGCACAACCTATTTTTGACCTGCAGTGATGCGTGCTACTTCACCCTCGTGCGGGAGTCGTTCAGCGAGTACCGCTTCCCTTGATCACACCGAGGACGTCTTCGCCGAACTGCTCGAGCTTCTTCGCACCGATCCCGGGGATCGCGACGAGTCCGCGATCGTCCTGCGGGCGCTGCTCGGCGAGAGCCGTCAACGTGTTGTCGCTGAACACCACGTACGCCGGGACCTTCAGCTCCCTCGACTTCTCGAGCCGCCACGACCGCAGCGATTCGAGCAGTTCCACGTCGACGTTCGACGGGCACCCCTCGCAGCGACCGAGCATGGTCGCGGTCGTCCCGATCAGCTGTTTTCCGCACAGCCGGCACCGGGGACGCTTCTTGTTGCTCTTGACGGGCGCCGCGATCCGCGAGGCCGGTGAGTCTTCGGGGATGAGTCCGTGCAGGAACCGCGAACGGCGCCGCGACTTGCGGCCGCCCTCGTTCCGGGACAGCGCCCACGACATCTGCAGGTGCTCACGGGCGCGGGTGACGCCGACGTACAGCAACCGGCGTTCCTCCTCGACGGCCGCGTCGTCGGGTGCCGAGTTGGAGTCGCCGAGCACGTGCTGGATGGGCAGTGTTCCGTCGGTGAGGCCGACGAGGAACACGGCGTCCCATTCGAGACCCTTCGCGGCGTGCAGGGACGCGAGGGTCACACCCTGCACGACGGGTGGGTGCCGCGCCTCCGCCCGCAGACTCAGCTCGCGCAACAGTGCGTCGAGGGTCAACTCCGGATCCTGGGTCAGCTGTTCCTCGGTGAGCGCGACGAGCGCCGACAGGGAGGCCCAGCGCTCGCGGGCCTGCGCACCCGCCGGTTCGGCGTCCGTCAGCCCCAGCGGAACGAGGACGGCGCGGACGAGCGTGACGAGGTCGGCGCCGACCGCGTCGGGCAGGTCGTCGCGGCCCGCGGCCTGGCGCAGCGCCGCCACGGCCTGACGCACCTCGGTGCGGGTGAAGAAACCCTCACCGCCACGCACCTGGTACGGGATGTCGAGTTTCGTCAGCGCCTGCTCGTGCACCTCGGACTGGGCGTTGATCCGGTACAGGACCGCGATCTCCGCCGCCGGGGTGCCGGACGCGATGAGCCGCTTGATCGTGCGGGCCACCCCGGCGGCCTCGGCCGGTTCGTCGTCGAACTCGACGAAACTCGGTTCCGGCCCGGAGTCGCGCTGCCCGATCAGTTGCAGACGGGTGCCCGCGATCCGGCCGCGCGCCGCTCCGATCACCCGGTTCGCCATCGACACGACCTCGGGGGTCGAACGATAGTCGCGCTCGAGGCGCACGACGGTGGCCTCGGGGAACCGGCGCGAGAAGTCGAGCAGGTAGTTCGGGGTGGCGCCGGTGAACGAGTAGATGGTCTGGTTGGCGTCGCCGACGACGGTGAGGTCGTCCCGCTCGCCGAGCCAGGCGTCGAGGACACGCTGCTGCAGCGGGGTGACGTCCTGGTATTCGTCGACGACGAAGCAGCGGTAGCGGTCGCGGAACTCCTCCGCGACGGCCGAATGCTCTTCGAGTGCCGCCGCCGTGTGGAGCAGGAGGTCGTCGAAATCGAGGAGCATCCCGTCCTGGCCGCGCGCCTTGAGCTGTTCGTAGCCGTGATACACCTCGGCGACCTTGGCGGCGTCGACCGGCGCCTCCCGGCGCAACTTCGCCACCGCCCGCGGGTAGTCCTCCGGCGCGATCAGCGAGGCCTTGGCCCACTCGATCTCACTCGCCAGGTCGCGGATGCTCTCCGTGCTGGTGGACAGGCCGACCCGTCCGGCGGCGGACGACACGACCGCGAACTTGCGGTCCAGCAGCCGCCATTCCGTGTCGCCGACCACCTGCGGCCAGAAGTACCGCAGCTGCCGCAGCGCGGCCGCGTGGAACGTACGTGCCTGGACCTGCGCTCCCCCGTCGCCGATGCCCAGGCTGCGCAGCCGCCCGCGCATCTCGCCTGCCGCGCGCGCCGTGAACGTCACCGCCAGCACCTGCCCCGCGGCGACGTGCCCACTGGCGACGAGGTGCGCGATCCGCCGGGTGATGGTCCGGGTCTTGCCTGTTCCGGCACCGGCCAGCACACACACCGGCCCCCGGGGAGCGAGGACCGCTGCGGACTGTTCGGGATCGAGACCGGTAGTCGTCACCTCTGCTGCGCCGGCTGCTGACATGGCGTCCATCATGACAGGGGCGACCRACACGGCGCGAAGCGGACGAACACCGCAGTGGGAACACACGGCGGGCTCGTGGTGTTATATCCGCCGTGACTGCTACCGACACCCCGGCCCTGACCATCTACTCCACCACCTGGTGCGGCTACTGCCGGCGCCTGAAGACGCAGCTGGACGAATCCGGCATCGGCTACGTGGAGATCGACATCGAGGACGATCCGGCGTCGGCGGAGTTCGTCGGCAGCGTCAACGGTGGCAACCACGTCGTGCCCACCGTCAAGTTCGCCGACGGCAGCACCGCCACCAACCCGTCGTTGGCGCAGGTCAAGCAGCTTCTCGGCGTCTAGGACTCCGTCGCTGCCGCAGCCCAGGACTCGATGATTCCGCGCGCGATGGATATCGAGCCCGGCAGCAGCAGCGTGGCGTCGGTGTCCGACGCCCAGTCGCCGAGTTCGAGTGCCGTGCGCACCTCGTCCCGGGTGAACCACCGGGCCTCGGCGATCTCGCCGTCCGCGAACGTCAGCGGGGCGTCGGGATCGCCGACGGCCGCGAACCCGATCATCACCGAACGGGGGAACGGCCACGGCTGGCTGCCGAGGTAGCGCACGTCACGGACGTCGACGCCCACCTCTTCCTTGATCTCGCGGACGACGCACGTCTCGAGGGATTCTCCGGCCTCGACGAATCCGGCCAGGATCGAGAACCGCCGCGGCGGCCACGTGGGCTGCCGGGCCAGGAGCACACGGTCTCCGCCGTCGTGCACGAGGCAGATGACCGCCGGATCGGTGCGGGGAAATTCCTCGTGACCGGTGCTCGTCGAGATCCGCGACCATCCCGACATCGTCGGTTCCGACGCCGCGCCGTCGAGCGCGCTGAAGCCGGCACTGTCGTGCCAGTTGAGCATCGCGAGGGCGCCGGTGAGCACACCGGCGTCGGCGTCGTCCAGCGTGCCGCCCAGAATCCGGAGATCGGCCAGCTCGCCGGTCAGCGCCTGCACCCGCACCGCCCACACGTGCCGGTCCTTGCGAATGCCGAGGAACACCGCCCCCGGTTTCGGTTCGGGGCCGAGTTCGGTGGCCTCCGCGAACACCAGACCGTCGTCCCCCACCCGCACCTGTCCGCGGTGATTGACGCGCAGCAGCAGCGCATCCCGCCAGCCCGCACGCAGCGCGTCCGTGTCCGAACGCAATTCCTCGGCCCGCCCGACGGCGGAGCGGGACAGGAGCGGGGTGTCGTTGAGCCGGAATACAGTCACGCCGTCGACACTACTGCCGATCAGTTGGCGACCCGACGGATGTACAGCAGTCGGTCGTTCTCCTCGATCGAATCGACCTCCGGCGAGCCGACCCGGATCAAGCGGCCGTCCCGCACCACACCGAGCACGATGTCCGCGAGGTGGCGTGGAGAGCCGCCGATCTCGTCCCGCTCCACGGGACGTTCCGCGATCGCGAAACCCGCCTCCGGAGTCAGGAGGTCCTCCATCATCTCGACGACGCTCGGCGTCTTCGTGGCGATGCCGAGGAGCCGGCCCGCGGTCTCGGAGGACACGACCACCGAGTCGGCGCCGGACTGGCGGAGCAGATGCGTGTTCTCGGATTCGCGGATCGCGGCGACGATCTTCGCCTTCGGTGCGATCTCGCGCGCCGTCAGCGTCACCAGCACCGCGGTGTCGTCGCGGTTGGCGGCGACGATGATCGCCGACGCGTTCTGCGCGCCCGCCAACCTCAGCACGTCCGATTTGGTGGCGGACCCGTGGACCGTGACGAGGCCCTTGCTGGCCGCCGAGTCGAGCACGGCGTGGTCGGTATCGACCACCACGATCTCCGACGGCGGAACGTCGTCGCCGAGCATCGCGTCGATCGCGGTGCGTCCCTTGGTTCCGTAGCCGATCACCACGGTGTGATTGCGCACGTGCTGCCTCCAACGCTGAATTTTGAACGCCTGCCGGGAGCTCGCCGTGAGCGCGGAGAGAGTAGTACCGACCAGGACGATGAGGAAGAAGATTCGAAGGGGCGTGATCAGGAGGACGTTGACGAGCCTCGCCGACGGTGTGAACGGCGTGATGTCGCCGTATCCCGTCGTCGACAACGACACCGTCGCGTAGTAGATGCAGTCGAGCAACGACAGTTCGTTGTCCTGCACGTCGCGATAGCCCGCCCGGTCGATGTAGACGATGAGCACCGCCAACGCCAACGCCGCCAGGGCGATCCCCACCCGGCGGTAGATCGCCCGCGCCGGACTCGTCTGCAACTCCGGAATCCGCAGCACACCCACCAACGCGAAGTCCGGCCGGTCGGTGAGGGTGTCCGACCTGCTCAATCTCTCACGCAGCCTACCGGCCATATGTTCGTCTCCACGTTGCACTGAACTCCGACATCGGCTGGCAGCCTAACCCCGATTGTCCCACCGGACACACGTCGGAGCCTCGTTGTCGCGAACCGGGTGGTTCGGGCAAGCTGGCGTCATGCAACGAGAGAGCGTCACACCACGACCGAGCCAGAAGCCCGCACTCCGTCTCGCCGCGCTGCTGCTGGGCGCGGGCACGATGCACTTCGCCGCCCCGAAGTTCTTCGATTCCACGGTCCCCACACAGTTGCCGGGCGACGCCCGCACCTACACCTACGTGTCCGGGGTCGCCGAGCTCGCGATCGGCACCGCGCTGGCCGTGCCGCGCACGCGCAGGCTCGGTGGCGGTCTCGCCGCACTGCTGTTCGTCGCCGTCTTCCCTGCCAACATCAACATGGCAGTGGACTGGCTGAAGAGCCCGAAGACGACGACCGTGCAGAAAACCGGTGCGCTGCTGCGTCTTCCGCTGCAGATCCCGTTGATCACCGAGGCCCTCAAAGCTCGGCGTCACGCCTGAGCTCGTCTTCGGGACCTCCGTCGGCGGGATCCGATTCGCCGGCGCCGGCGGTACTGAGGAGTCGGGCGAGCGCGTCGGCGCCGGGGAGGCGGTCCGGCGCGATCGTCCGTCCGGTCCGCACGTAATGGAATGCGGCGCGCACCCGCTCGATCGGAACGTCCATCAGTTCGGCCCACGCCAGCCGGTACGCGGCGAGCTGCATCACGACGGCCTTCTCGTTGGCCGCGCTCGGTTCGGCGCCGGTCTTCCAGTCGATCACCGTCCACCCGCCGTCGGGGTCGGTGAACACCGCGTCGATCCGGCCCCTCAGCACGGTCCCCGCCACCGAGGTCTCGAACGGCACCTCGACCTCCGTCGGGTTGCGGTCGGCCCACGGCGAACGCAGGAACGCGTCCTGCAACGTCGCGAGATCGGCGTCCGGGCCCGCACCCGTGTCGGCGGCACCGGGCAGCTCGTCGAGATCGAGCAGCCGGGTGGCTCCGAAACGGCGCTCCACCCATGCGTGGAACGCGGTGCCGCGCCGCGCGAGCGGATTCGGCGGGAACGGCAGCGGCCGCCGCAGCCGGGCGGCCAGGGCGTCCGGGTCGGCCTCGAGTTCGACGAGCTGGCTCACCGACAGCTGGCCGGGTAACACCACCTCGGTCCGGGCGTTCGCACGCGCTTCCCGCTCCGCGAGGAGGGCGTCGACGTCGGCTGCCCAGTTCTCGTGGTCGTCCTCCTCGTCCGCCGGCGCCTGCTTGCCGACGTTCTTCAGTGCCGCGACGACCAGCGCCGCACCACGCTCGACCGCCTCCCGGCGGAGACCGAGCGGATCCCGCGGCCACACAGCCGACTTGGGGGTGCTGGTCAGCGGGTTCTGCTCCTCAGGTTCGGGCGTGGGCGCCCAGAGATCGACGATCCCGATACCCTCGTACTCCTCGTCCGTCACCGTGTCGCGCAGTTCGGTGAGGAACTCCGACGGCCCCTTCGGCTCGGTTCCCGATTCTGCCCAGTGGTGACCCGAAGCGAACAGCACCCGTTCGGTGCGGGTGAGGGCGACGTAGAACAGCCGGCGGTCCTCGTCCAGTCTGCGGGCCGCCAGCGCCGACTTGTGCGCCTTCACGGCCTCCTCGAGGTCTTTCCGGTCGTACAGGTTCTCGAGTTCGAGGACGGGTACACCGTCTGCCGACTCACCCGGCCGCTCCCGGTCTCCGCGCAGCGACGGCGGCAGTTCGCCGAGCGCACCGAGCCAGGACCCGGACGCGGTCCGCGACGGAAAGACACCGGCCGTGAGGTGCGGCACCGCCACCACTTCCCACTCCAGCCCCTTCGCGGAGTGCACGGTCAGCACCTGGACGCGGTGCGGGTCCACTTCGACTTCGCCGGGCGCCAGGCCTTTTTCGACCGATTCCGCGGCGGACAGGAAGGCGAGCAGTCCGGTGACGGTGGCCGACGTGCGGTTCGCGTAACCGGCGACGACGTCGGCGAAGGCGTCGAGATGTTCCCGGCCCGCACTCCCCCGCGCCGACTGCCGCGTCCGGGCCTGCGCTTCGATGCCGATCCCCAGCACCCGTTCGACCTCCGCCACCAGTTCGGTGAGCGGCTGCCCGATCCGCTCGCGCAGGGACGCCAACTCCGCCGCCACCGCGGTGATCCGTGCGTAGCCGACCTGCGAATAGCGTTCTGCGGGGCCGGGATCCGCCAGCGCGTCCGCCAGCCCCGCCTGCTCCGCGTGTTCACCGGGCAGCGCCTCGCCGACGGCGTCGGCGAGGGCGGCCGAATCCGTGACGGCGCCGGTGGTTCCGTAGCCCGTTCCGATGGCCAGTTCGGACGCTCGCCGCGACAGCGCCGTCAGGTCGGCGGCCCCGATCTGCCATCTCGCGCCGGTCAGCATCCGGACGGCGGCACTGCCCGCCATCGGGTCGGCGACGACCCGGAGCATCGCGATGACGTCGGCCACCTCGGGCGTGTGGAGCAGACCGCCGAGACCGACCACCTCGACCGGCAGACCCCGCGACCGCAGCACCTCCGCGACCGGTGCCGCGTCGGCGTTGCGGCGGATCAGCACCGCGGCGGTCGGCGGATCCTCGCCCCGGTTCGCGGCGTCCGCGTACTGTTCGGCGATGCGGTCGGCCACCCATTCCCGTTCCTGCACGACGTCACCGGTGAGGGCCAGCCGCACGTCCCCGGGTACGGCCTGCGGTCGCGCCCGCAGCATGCTGACCGCCACGCCCCGCTCCCGCAGGGACGCCGACGCCATGTTGGCCAGCGCCAGGGCCTCCGGCGGGTTGCGCCAGCTGGTCAGCAGTTCCAGGGTCGGCGCCGGATCCCCGTTCGTCAGCGGGAAATCCGTGGCGAAGCGGGGCAGGTTGGCCGCCGACGCACCGCGCCAGCCGTAGATCGACTGCATGGGATCGCCCACCGCGGTGAGCGCAAGTTCGCCGTCGAGTCCGCCGCCGAACAGCGACGACAGCAGCACCCGCTGCGCGTGTCCCGTGTCCTGGTACTCGTCGAGCAGCACCACCCGGAAACGGGTGCGCTCGGTGAGGCCGACCTCGGGGTGGTCCGCGGCGACGCGTGCCGCCAGCGACATCTGACTGCCGAAGTCGAGCGCGCCTTCCCGTCGCAGGGTGTCCGCGAGCCGCTGCACCAGCGGCAAGAGTTCCACCCGGCGGTGCTGGGTGTCGAGGATGTCGAGCAGTTCCTTACCGGGACCACCGCGCTGCCGCGGTCCGGCGGGCAGGGTGTGGACGAGCTTGTCGAGTTCGGTGTGCGCCTCCCGCAGGTCGTCCGGTTCGACGAGGTGCTCGGCGAGCTGCCCGGCCAGCGCGAGGACCGCCTCGGTGACGGACGCCGGATTTCTATCGGTGTCGAGGTCGCCGTCCCACGAGCTGACCACCCGGTGCGCCAGCTGCCACAGTTCCGTCTCCGACAGCAGCGTCGCCGACGGTTCGATGGGCAACAGGAGCCCGTGCTCGGACAGCAGTCGCCCGGCGTAGGAGTGATACGTGCGAACCTCCGGTTCGCCGGCGAGGATGCGCGACCGGAGGTCACCGCTCGGGTCGACCCGGCGGAGCAGGTCCGAACCCGCCAGACGGGCAAGGCGTTTCCTGATCCGGGCGGTCAGCTGCTGCGCCGCCTTGCGGGTGAACGTCAGACCCAGCACCGCCTCGGGGTCGACGACCCCGTTGGCCACCAGCCACACGACGCGGGCGGCCATCGTCTCGGTCTTGCCCGCGCCTGCCCCCGCGACGACGAGGGTCGGGCCGAGGGGGGCCGCGATGACGGCGGCCTGTTCCGGGGTCGGCGGATGCTGCCCCAGTCCGATCGCGAGTTCCACCGGGTCGATTCGGATGGTCATTCCGACGTCACCTGCCGTCCCTCGTCGTGCGCGGGACAACTCGTCCGCACCGGGCAGTGCCTGCATCCGTCGTTGACGCGGGCGAGGAACTCCGGCCCCTTGGTGGCGGCCGCCGCCGCATGGATGACCGCGAGCCACGTCTCGAGGTCCTCCTCCGACAGCGGTGCCTGCACCCGCTGCGTCGCGCCTTCCTTCTTGTGTGGTTTGGCGACGAAGACCAGCCGCGCCCCACCGGGTTTCGACGCCGGCTCCCCGTCGATCGCACCGGTGGCCGCCGCCACCTGGTACGCCGCCAGCTGGGCGTGCTGCTGGGCGTCGTCCTTGGTGACGGGTGAGCGGGCGGTCTTCACGTCGACGATCACGGGCCTGCCCTCGGCGTCGCGTTCGAGCCGGTCGATCCGCCCCCGCAGCCGGATTTGCGGGGAACCCTCCTCCCGCGGCTCGAGGACGCCGTCGACGGCCACCTCGACTCCGACCTCGGTGAGTTCGGACCGGGTGTTCCCGAGCCAGGCGGTGAACGTGGCGAGCATGTCCCGGGTGCGGTCGAGTTCGCGCCGCGAGTACCACTGGGAGCCGAGATCGATCGACTCCCAGGCGTTCTCGAGCGCACGTTCCACCTGATCGGGTGGGATGCGGCCTGCGAGCGCCTGCACCAGCGTGTGCACGAGCGTTCCGGCGATGGCGTGGGTGTTGTCGCCGTCCCGGCCGCCGTGGCGTTCGAGCAGCCACCGCAACGGGCAGGTGTTGAGCAGGTCGACGGTGGACGGCGACAGCGACACCGGTCCGTCCTCCGCGTTCCACAACGCCACGCCGGTGCTCGGTTCGGCGGTGCCGTACCACTGGTCCGGGTGGGCGCCGCGCACCCCGGCTTCGGCGAGCCGGGCGAGTTGGCGGGCGGCGCGTTCCTGGCGGGCGGGGTCGGATTCGGCGACGTCCGGATCGCAGACCACGCTGCGCAATTCGGCGACGAGGGCGGGCAGGGCCAGGACCCGGGTCGCCGGATCCTCCGCAGGAACCACCACCTCCTCGGCGTCCGAATCCTGTTCTCCGGCGAGCAGTTCGTCGACGAAACGGGAGTGGACGAGATCGGCGTCGCCGCTGGCCGAGTCGACCGCGGTGACCAGCAGACTCCGCCTCGCCCGGCTGCACGCCACCAGGAACAGCCTGCGTTCCTCGGCCAGCAGCGGTGCGGTGCGCGACATCCGGTCGGCGGCGGTCTCGCTGCCGTCGGACACGCCGCCCGTGAGGTCGATCAGCGCCTCGGTGCCGAGCAGGCTTCCGCGCGCCCGCAGGCTCGGCCACAGCCCTTCCTGCACACCCGCGACCGCGACGACGTCCCACTCCCGGCCGGCCGCCGAGTGGGCGCTGAGCACCGACACGGCGTCGCCCGGAACGACGGAGACGGTGCGCGCGGTGGGAATCGCCTGCCCGGTCAGGTAGTCGACGAACCCGGCGAGCTGCGCGCGAGGGAGACGGTCGACGTAACTCGCCGCGGCGTCGAACAGGGCGACCACGGCGTCGAGGTCGCGGTCGGCCTGCGCCCCGATCGGACCGCCGCGGGCGGAGGCCGCCGACCAGCGACGTTCGAGTCCGGTGGCCTGCCACGCCGCCCACAGCACGTCCTCGATGCCGCGCCCCCGCTCGAGCGGAACCCTCGCCTTGCGCAGCACGGACAGCACCCGGTTCAGGGACGCCGCTTCGACGTCGGTCAGCTTCGCCGTGACCCTGCGGGTGCTGCCCGTCTCGCCGACCAGCAGGAGACGGAGCAGTTCCGCGGAGTCACGGTCGCCGCCGGAGGCCAGCTCGGCGCGCCGCAGACCCCGGCGAAGACGCCGGAGCGCCACGGGTTCTGCGCCGCCGACCGGGCCTGCGAGCAGGGCGAGCGCGTCCTCGCCCGTGAATTCCTGCCCCGACAGTGCCCGCAGCACCAGCATCAGCCCCGACACCCCGTGCTGACGAGCCAGCGGCAACTCGGACGCCGCGGTGGTGACCGGCACACCCGCACCGAGCAGCGCCCGCCGGAGCGGAGCCAGCGCCCGCGGAACCGAGCGCACGATCACCGCCATCTCCGACCACGGCACCCCGTCGAGGAGGTGGGCGCGGCGCAGGGTGTCGGCGATCAGCGCCGCCTCCTTCGCCGCGGTGCCCAGGACCCGGACCGACGTCCTGCCGCCGTCCTGAGACGGGGTCCAGATCCGGTGGGGCAGATGCCCCGGCAGGCGGGACGTGATCCGGGCCGCACTGGTCGCGACCTCCGCCAAACTGCGGAAGTTGACCGGTAACAGCACCTGCCGGGGATCGCCCTTGTCGGCCAGGTCGGCGAGGAACGTGGGGTCGGCCCCGCGGAACCCGTAGATCGACTGGTCGGGGTCGCCGGCCACGACCGTGGTGCGGGTACCGGTGCCGACGAGCCGGACCAGTTCCGCGGCCTGCGGATCGAGGTGCTGGGCGTCGTCGACGAGCAGGTGCCGCACCCGGTCCCGTTCCGCGCGCAGCAGGTCCGGGTCGGTGGCGAACGCGGTGAGGGCCGCACCGATGAGTTCGGCCGCGTCCAGCGCCGGCGCCGTGGCCTCGGGGGCCTCGACACCCACCGCTCCGCGCAGCAGCATGCCGTGCTCGTACCGGGCGGCGAACATGCCCGCCGCCACCCACTCGGAGCGGTCGTGCCGCCGGCCCAGCGTGATCAGATCTTCCGGGCCGAGGCCCCGCTCGCTCGCGCGCAACATGAGGTCGCGCAGTTCGACGGCGAAGCCGCCCAGCGCCAGTGCGGGACGCAGCCGTTCGGGCCACATCTCGCCGCCGTCCGCGATGTCGCCCTGCAGCATCTCGCGGAGCACGGCGTCCTGCTCGGCGCCGGTGATGAGGCGCGGCGGCGGATTGCCGTGGGCGGCGGCCTGCAACCGCAGCACCGCGAACGCGTAGGAGTGGACGGTGCGGACGAGCGGTTCGCGCGTGGCCCGGGGCCCGTGGTGCTCGTCGTGGCCGATGAGGGCGGCGGTCACCTCTTCGCGCACCCGGCCCGCCGCTCGCTTCGACTGCGTCAGGACGAGCACCGACTCCGGGTCCTCGCCGCCGGCGATCCGGTCCACCGCGACGTCGACGAGTAGCGACGTCTTGCCGGTTCCCGGGCCGCCGAGCACCTGCCAGGGATTCCAGCCCATGCCGAGGGGCGGTGCGGTGAGGACCCGCTGCGTGGAGTCGTCCCACACCCGGGCCGGGCGGTCGGGGCTCGGGCGGTGCACGAGCCGGGCCCGGGGAGCCGACGTCCTGGTGCGCACCGCCGATTCCGTCATGGGCAGCATTCCACCAGAACGGTCCGACATCTCCTGCGGCGGCCCGATCCGGCATCATGGGTCACGTGTCAGCACTGAATACGTACCTGTTCGGCGCCGAGGACGGCACGGAGATCCTCGCCCTGCACGGACTCACCGGCCACGGCAGACGGTGGGAGGCGCTGGCCACCGACCAGCTGCCCGACGCCCGGTGGATCTCCCCCGACCTGCTCGGGCACGGCCGCTCGACGTGGTCGCCGCCGTGGAACCTCGAGGCCCACGTCGCGAGCCTCGTCGACACCCTCGACGCGCACGCCCGGGGACCGGTCCTGGTGGTGGGCCACTCGTTCGGTTGCGCCCTGGCGCTGCACCTGGCACGCGCGGTCCCCGACCGGATCCGCGGCCTCGTGCTGCTCGACCCGGCGATCGGGCTCGACCCCGCGCAGATGCAGTCGGTGGCCGATCTCACCATCTCCTCCCCCGACTACACCGACGTCGAGGAGGCCCGGTCCGACAAGCTGCACGGCTCGTGGGGCGAGGTGGCCCGCGACGTCCTCGAGGACGAGATCGCCGAACACCTGGTGCCCCTCGAGAACGGCCGGGTCAACTGGCGACTGTCCACCCCCGCCGTCGTCACGGCGTGGGGCGAACTGGCCCGCGAGGCGGTCCTGCCGCCCGCGCATCTGCCGACCGTGCTCGTGCAGGCGTCGAAGGTGCAGCCGCCGTACGTCACACCCGCGTTCCGCAAGGCCCTCGTCGACCACCTGGGCGGCAACCTCACCGCCGTCGACCTCGACTGCGATCACATGGTGCCGCAGGCCCGGCCCGACGAGGTGGCCGAGCTCATCCGCACACTTCTCTGATGGTCGCGACGACGGAGGAACAGGTCGAGGCGGTGCGCGCGCTGGTCGCGTTGATTCCGCCCGGCCGGGTGGCCACCTACGGCGACATCGCCGCGGCGGCCGGGCTGTCCAGTGCGCGGACGGTGGGCTGGATCATGCGCACCGACTCCGCCGACCTCCCCTGGCACCGCGTGCTGGGCGCCTCGGGGCGGCCGGCGCCGCACCTCGCGCACAAGCAGATCGCGAAGCTCGAACTCGAGGGCGTGCCCATCCGGGACGGCCGCGTGGATCTCGCGGCGGCGCGGTACCGGTTCGATCCGCCCGGCTGACGGTCCACCCGCCTCAGCAGGTGCTCGGCGCGGGGTCGCCGCGGAACCGGGCGTCCATCCAGTCCAGCCCCTGGGGCAGTCCCAGCGCCGCCGCCGACAGATGGTCGGGTGTCGGCGTGAGCAGCGTCTGCACCGGGGTGCCCGCGTCGCAGTACCGCCGCAGGGTGGTGTCGATCGAATCGACCGGGATCAGCGCGTCCGTCGGACTGTGCCATTCGAAGATCGGTACGGTGGGCACGCCCGGGTACAGCTCCAGGCTGTTCTCCTCCATCACCTTCCACGCTTCCGGGTCGTCCATGAAGTTCTGGTTGTCGGTCATTTCCGAAGCGCTGTGCCCGATTCCGAACAGCATGATCTCGTTCGTGCATCCGTTGCCGATCATCTGCTTCATCCGGCGGCCCTCGTCGTTGAGTTGGCCGCTGACGTCGACGCGATCCGGGTATTCGCGTTCGAGACCCAGTGCGGCGGCCATCGCGAGACCGAACGCGGGGTGCGGATTGGTGCCCAGCGCCTCCGCCATCTTCACCAGGTTCATCGGGGTTCCACCCTCGGCGGCGCCGACGAGGTTCAGTTCGGGGGCGTAGCTCGGCGCCAGCGCCGCCGCCCATGCCGTCGCCATGCCGCCACCGGAGTACCCGCCCAGTCCGACCTTGCTGTTCTGTACCTGCAGTTCGGGGACCCGCTGGACGGCACGGATGCCGTCGAGCGTGATCTGGCCGCCGAGTTTGGCTGCGCCGTACGCCATCCGCGGTCCCAGATGGTCGGGCAGCGCCACCGCCCACCCGCGCGCGAGAGCGATGTTGAGGCCTGCCGCCTCCCGGATCTGGTGCAGGGGGTCGGTGGTGTACAGCTCGGTGACGATCTTGCACTTGTTGCCCAGTGAATTGATGATGTGCTGGTACGACACCAGCGGGCCGTCCGGGACGTGGTTCGGGGGCAGCACATACGTGGTGTTCGCCGCGATCGGTCTGCCCTCGGAGTCGGTGGTCCGGAACAGCAACTCCCACATCGCACTACCGGGGAAGTAGTACGACGGCGGCAGCTGGCGGATCTTCAGCACGTCACCCGGGGCGTGGTCGGCGATGTCCGTGGGCTGGATGTAGAAGGGGTCCGGGTCGGCGACCGGGAAGATCACGTCGGCAGCGGGCGGGGTCGGCAAGGGCGGCAAC